>NZ_JBEOVN010000027.1:0-53767 GCF_040295565.1 Streptomyces sp. NPDC002785
TCCCGCTCCGCGGGATATGCCCCGGCAAGCCGGGGCATAGAGCGCCGAATTGCGCAAGCGCAATTCGCATTCCCGCGTAAACGCGGAAATGGATTCCGCAAGACGGAATCCTGAAAGGGAATCAATTCACGCAAGCGCGAATTGATGAGCAATCACGCAAGCGTGATTGCCGGGCTGGCAGCAAGGGGAGTGCATCACGCGCGGGCCTGTGTAGGGCCTGGGAATCCCAGCCACCACCGCCGCAAACGGGAGTGACGGACCGTCGGCCCGATCGAGTGCCGGCCTCACCGCAGTGACGGGTTCCGCTGCGCTCCACCCTGACCACTCCCCCACCCTCGAAATCGCTCCGTCGCTGCTCAACAACACCCCACCAACATACACGATGAATCGCCGCTACAGACAGGAATCGGCCAAGTATCAGCCGCGGGTGCGAACCTGCCGCGCGGGTGATGCATCACAGGCTCTGGCTGTGTAGCATCTGTTACAGACATCAGCACCCCCGGCCCCTCGCGTCGCGCCGGATTTCCTTTCTGATTGCGCGCCGAGTTCCGCGAAAAGGAGAACACGGGAATGGCCGTGAAACTGCGTGAACACCAGATTGAAGCCGTGGCCGCCATTGTGCGTGGTCTCGATATCCCGCCGGGCGGCATTCCCGTGAATGGCCTGCGCGGGCAGGTGCACGCCGCGTGCGGGACGGGAAAGACCGTCATTGCTGCGGCGTCGGCAAAGCGTATTGTGCCCAAGGGCCGCATTCTCGTTCTGGTGCCGACGCTGGACCTTCTGACGCAGACCGTGCAGGCGTGGCGCGCGGCCGGGCACACGGGGCCGGCGGTTGCCGTGTGCTCGCTCCAGGACGACCCGGAGCTGTGGAACCTGAAGGTGCGCTCCACCACGAACCCCGTGCAGCTAGCTCTGTGGCACGGCGAGGGGCCCGTCACCATCTTCGGGACGTACGCCAGCCTCGGTGTCCTGGCGGAGGCGTTCGAGGGCGTCTACGGGCAGCAGCTCGCCCCGCTGGACCTCGCCGTAGTGGATGAGGCCCACAGGACTTCCGGCTCGATGGGCAAGGCGTGGGCCGACATCCACAACCAGCACGTCATCCCGGCGCGCCGCCGGCTGTACCTGACCGCGACGCCGCGGATCTGGCAGGAGCGCCCGAACTGGGAGGTCGCGGAGGGGGTGCGGGAGGCGCTGCCGAAGGAGATGGCGGCCTCGATGGATGACGAGGCCGTGTTCGGGCCGGTGCTCTACAAGCTGTCGCTGGCGTCGGCGGTGTCCCGTGGCTTGCTCGCGCGCTATCAGATCATCGTCCTGGAGCTCCAGGACCCGGTGGTCACGCCGGAGCGGCTGATGGGCGAGGAGCGGCGCAGTGAGGAGGTGCGCGGGCAGCGGCTCGGGGCGCTCCAGGCGGCGCTCCTGCACACGATGGAGCAGCATCAGCTCCAGACATGCATCACCTTCCACCACCGGACGATAGAGGCCGCGGCGTACGCGGAGGGCCTGGAGCGGGTGGCGAAGCGGCTGCACGCGGACCAGCCCGAGAAGTACCCGGCCACGGTGTGGGCGGACTGGCTGTGTGGGGAGCACGTGCCCGAGCGCCGGCGCGACGTGCTGGGGCAGTTCGGGTCCACCGCCCGGCGCGCGGTGCTCTCGAACTGCCGTGTCCTGGGTGAGGGCGTCGACATCCGCGCGGTGGACTCGGTGGCTCTCTTGGATCCCAAGGGCGCCCCGCACGACATCGTCCAGGCCATCGGCCGGGCGCTGCGTCAAAAGCCGGGACAAGGGAAACTTGCCTCTCTGATCGTGCCAGTATTTCTCCAGCCCGATGAACAGCCGGAGGATATGTTCACCTCGGGATCGTACCGGCCTTTGGTGAAGGTTCTTGAGGGTCTTCGGGCGCACGACGAAGAGGCCGTGGAATTGCTCGCGATTCCGCAGGAGCCGCAGAAGGACGTCGCGCAGCCGTCCGAGTACATCGGTGCAGCGCCCGGTGATAACGAGGAAGAAACCCGGCTGCTGCTCCGTTTTGCCGCTCCGCGTGATCCGGTGATGGTCGCGGACTGGGTTTCCTTCAACGTGATCGACACCGAGCGCCAGGACTGGGCGCGCGGCTGGGAGAAGCTGAAGGCGTTCACCGAGCGTGAGCTTCACGCCCGAGTGCCGTACGAGCACCGGGAAGGCGCGTTCCCGCTCGGGACGTGGGTCGCGGAGCAGCGCCGCGCGTTCGGGGCCGGGCAGATGACCGGACGTCGGGCGCAGCGGCTGGAGAAGCTGGGCATGGTCTGGTCGGTCGCTGATGAGCGGTTCCAGGAGAACCTGGCGGCGGCCCGGGTGTACTACGAGGAGCACTGGACGCTGTGCGCGCCCCGGTCCGCGGCAGCGCTGGGCAAGCCGGTGGGGCAGTGGCTGTCCAACCTGCGCCGTCCTGGTGCACTGGCCGAACACCCGGAGTGGGAGGCCGCGTTGAAGGCCGTGGACGAGGACTGGAACCCGGCCTGGCCGGCGGAATGGCAGCGGCACTACGCGGTGGTGCGGGAGATGCTCGCCGAGGAAAGCATCCTCGCCTACGTCGAACCTGGAGTCACCGTGCACGGGATGGACATCGGGAAGTGGCTCGCCCGGCAGCGCAAGCCCGAGGTCTGGACGGCCCTGACCGACGGACAGCGCGAACGCCTGGAGGCCATCGGCATCGTGCCGCACGCCCCCGAGCCGGAAGCGCCCGCGAAGCCGTCCACAACGGGCGTGAGCGCCTTCGAGCGAGGCGTGGCGGCCCTGGCGCAGTACAAGGCGCGTACGGGCTCGGTGACGGTTCCCAGGGCCCATGTCGAGACCGTTGTGGTCGACGCCCAGGAGCACGCCGTGAAGCTGGGCGTGTTTCTGTCGAACAGCAAGTCCCGGCGCGGGAAGCTCACCGCCGACAAGCTCCAGGCGCTGGCCGGGCTCGGGTTGGAGTGGGCGGCAGCGTAGCCGCGTTGGAGGAGCTGGCCGAGCTGGGGGTGGACTGCGGTAGACGTGCGTTTTGGTCTGATGATCGCTCCCATGCCCTTTCGAGTCGCAGTGCAACTTTCAGTGTCACTTGCAGTGGCACTGAAAGTTGGTTACTGTGGTTCCCGTAACAATCGCCAGGGGGCACCCGGCGGACCCTGCCGAAAGGAAGCCCGAGCCACCATGCGGACGTACGTACAGGGAGCATTCGAGGTCATCGAGTCCGAGGACAAGCGCGCGCGGTTCACGCTGCACACGGTGCCGACTGAGGACGTCGATCCCAAGGTCGTTCAGGGGTACGCGCGCCTTAAGGCTGAGTTCGTGGCGGAGATCGAAAAGCGCGAGGCGCACGCTCCCAAGTGGCGCGCGGCCAAGACGTCCGCCTCCGCGCTGCGCCTGCCGAAGTCAGCGGACGCCCCCGGTTTCGTCGCCGACCTGTTCGCCGTCGGTGACTGGGTCGAATGGTTCGAGGGAGACACGCGCATCGTCGGTCAGGTGTGGTCGCACGCTCCGCGCGCGGGTTCGTTCTGGATCACGACCGACCGTTCCGGCGTATCCGGCCGCGCGCACGTCATGAACCGGAGCAAGGTCCCTGGAAGCGGTACCGGCAAGGCAGCGCGGTACACGTACCGTGTGGGCGGGTCGACTGTCCGCAGCATGGGAGCGGCGGGGACGGACGTCGACATGTCGGGACTGCCTGACTCTCTGGGCATTCGGTCGGAGGCGCCCGAGTCGTACGCGGACCACGCCCCGCGGAAGGGCTATCAGCCATATGCCCCGGTGCCGGTGCACGTGGGTGCGGTCGAGGTGCGGGGGGATCGGGTGTGGTTCCCCATGGTGATTGACGGTGTCCGGATGGACGCGGACGCGCGCGGCGGTGGCGAGTGGCTCGTGTCGGTGCCCGGTGCCGGCCGTGAGTCGCTCGCCGTCGCGTCCGCACCGGTCGTAAAGGGCATGGTGACGCTGCGCGCTATCGGGATGCTGCGGGAGCTGCGGGAACGTGCGAACGGCGTCCGCTACGGCGGTAACCGTAAGTATGTGGTCCGTGAGGTGGAAGCGTTCGCGCGCGACTGCCACAAGTGCCAGGAACCGCGGGAGCGCACGACCGGCAACGGGCGCATGTTCACGTACGAGAAGGGCCTTACCCGCACCATGTGCGCGACGCACATCGCGCGCGCTCTGTCGTACCGCACGCACGACGGACGCCATCACGAGGTGACCACGGCCGCGGTTGAGGCTATCGGCGACGCACAGAAGATCATGAGTATGCGCGACAGCCTCGCGGCGCGCGCCATGGTCGCGGTGATCACGGGCGAGATTGACGCCCCGGAAGTCGCAGAGTCGGCGGCGGAGGAAACGCGCGCGGACCAGTCGGCCGAGACGTGCGCCAAGGCTGCGGAGGCAGCGGCGGACCGCGCGGAGCGCGCGGCGGAGGCAGCGGCGGAGTCCAAGGGAACGACGGACGCCGACGGCGCATGGTCGGACGCCGAGGCGGCGGAGCGCGCGGCGCGAGACGTCGAAGTGCGCGCCGCGCAGATTCCGGCGGAACGTGAGGCGTACGCCGACCGGGCGCGGGACGCGGTCAACCGGGCGCAGGATGCGGCGGAGCGTGCACGGTGTGCGGCTGACGACCGGCAGGGCGCGGCGGACGATGAGCGGTGCGGCATGGCGGCGGCGGACGATGCCGAGGTGGCGGCGGAGGCAGCGCGCGACGCGGCGGCAGCGACGGAGCGCTGGGCCATGAGTTGCCCCCGGGTGAGGGACTTCCCCGCCCTGCTGGCCGGTTGGGTGCGGGACGCGCGCGCGGAGGCTGCGGAGGCCACGCAGGCGGCGGAGCGTGCGCGGGCCGCGGTGACGTCCCGTGAGGCGGAGCAGCGCCCGTGGGGCCGGATCGAGTGGTTCACGGTCGCGGGTTCGTGCGCGGACGATGCGCGGGACGCGGCGAAGCGCGCGCAGCAGTCGGCGAAGCTGGCCGCGCAGGCCCGGGGGCGCGCGGACCGGATGGCGGCGGAGGTTGCCCCGGATGTGCCGGCCGAGGAGTCGGCCCCGGTCGTAGCGGGGCCGGTACGGGCGGCGCAGCAACGGGCCGAGGAGGCGGAGCGCGCGGCCGAGGAGGCGCGGCTTCGCGCCGAGCGACTCCAGGAGGCGGCCTCGGGCCACTACGGGCGGTTTGCGGGTGGTCAGCCGATCCTGATGGGTCACCACTCCGCACGGGGTGCGCTGCGGGACCGGGCGAAGGGTGACGCGGCGACGCGGCGAGCGATCGAGGCGGCGGATGCGGCGAAGCGTGCGGAGGGTGTCGCCCGGGGCGCGCGGCAGGCGGCCGAGCTCGCCGCGACCGTGCACGGCCGTTCCCGCCCGTGGGAGCGGGGGGATTTCCAGCCGGGGGACGTGGTCGAGGTGCGCAAGCGCTACACAGCGACCTATTGGGTCGTGCGTGCGAACGCCAAAACCCTCACGCTCCGGAACGCGAACACCATCGACGACCTGAAGGCGCGCTATGACCAGGTGATTTCACGGACGCGCGACGGGCAGACCGTCACCGATCCGGAGCACGTCGACACCCTGCCTCCTGTGCCAGCCGCGGCGGCGGTCGAGGAGCCGCGCGAACCCGCGGCGCAGTGGGTACCGGTGCCGGATGGGGAGCGGTGGGACTTCGCGCGGGTGCGGCAGGTACTTGCCCGACGTGATCTTGCCGAAGGCGACCTCGGGGTGTGTAACGGATGGCAGGTTGGGCCGGACATGTGGGACGTCATGATCACCCGGGTACAGGCTGGGTCACCATTCCGACCGCGCGGAAAGGCCCGGGAAAAGTGGGACGCGGCTTTCCGCGCCTACGGCGAAGCGGTCGAGGCTGCAGGCATGGCAGTCGTCCGCCGTAACGCTCATTGCGTCGTAGTTCGAGTGCCCGTGCCTGCCGAGCTGCAGCCGATCGCGCGGGCACGACGGATTGGCTCACTGGATTCGTCCACTACCAGCGTTGCATTCGATGGGTTCGACACCATCGGGGAAACCGTACAACTCCGGTCCGCCGGAGCCGGCGCCGCTACGTACGAAGTGCGGGATCACACCGGGCGCGGCATCGACGCTGCGCAGAATGACCGTCAGTCGGCCACTGCATCACTCGCGCACTGGTACGGACTGCCCACCCCTGCCGAGTACATCGAAGACAGCCGAACACAGAATCCGGCGGAGGCGGCAGCCCCGGCGGAGGCGTACTGGGAGCGGGCACCGCCGGGGAGCAGGCCGGCGCCCGGCCCGGGGAGAGGGAGGGAAAGGAAAAGATGCTCTTCCCCCAAGGGGGAAGAGGTGTCGGCGGCTACGTCACGCTGACCCACCCCCCTGACCTGCAGAAAGGCGGTCCAGCAGATCCACCGTTGGCAACCCGTTGCGCAACCCGTTACGCAACCTGTTACGCAACCTGTTAGGCAACCTGCGGATCCGCAGGGACCTTTCGACTAGGTAGTAGCAATGACGGATCTGCCGCGCGGCGGAAGATCCAGCAGCATGGCGTGGAAGAGCGGCGCGTTCAGGAGGCGCGGGCGCAGGTCGCCCAGTGTCTGCATGATTCGTACAGTGCCCGGACCTTGGGGTGGTCCTGGAGGACCAGGAGTGTGGCGCGCTGCTCGGGCCGGGCCGCGAGCAGTTCGTTGTGGAGTCGGCGTGCGGAGCCGGTCTTGCGCCAGGGGGTGCGGACCATCAGTTCGCTGAGTGCGTAGGTGCGTGTGCCGGTCTCGGTGAGGGTGTCGGCTGGTACGCGGGTGAGCAGTCCGCCCCACCAGCGGGCGCCGGGGGGAAGCGGCGCTCCGTAGGCGTAGCCGACGGGCTTTTCGAGTCCGCTGATCTCTGCGGCGGTGAGGAAGTTGAGCCATCGCGGTGCGGGTTCGGAGGGGTTGATGCGGTCGTGTGCGGTCTGGGCGGCGAGCAGGGCGCGGGCGGCGGCCGGGTGGTCGCCGGCGCGGGCGTGGCCGATGGCCAGGCGGGATTGGAGCAGGGCCGCGTAGCGGGGGTCCTGGCGGGCTTCGCGGCTGTTCAGGGCGGTCTGGCTGATGCGCAGGGCTTCACGGTGGTGGCCGCCGCGGCGGGCGTGGACCGCGAGGTCGGACCAGGCACGGGCCTGGGCCCGGTGGTTGGCTCCGAGGATGGCTCTCTGCAGCGCGGTGGTGCGCCACAGGTGTGCCGCTTCCAGGTCCCCGGCGTCGTCGGCGGCCCATCCGGCGGAGCTGCACAGTGATGCGATGGCGGTGTGGAGTACCTGCTCGACGCGGGGCCCGTAGGTGCAGTGGTCGGCTGCGGTGGACAGGCGGTCGAGGTAGGCGGTTGCGACGGTCAGGAGGGGTTGGCCTCCGATGGCGCTGAAGTGGGCGTCGAGGCGGTCGATCCGCTCGCGGGCGCGTGCGACGTCGGTCATCGACAGTCGGCCGCTGACGGGGGTTTCGTCGATGTTGAGGGCAAGGGCGACCGCTGCGGCGGCGGGCGCGGTGATGAAGCGGCGGCGGCGCACGGGCGCCTCCTTCGTCGGTGCGGGAGACCGTGGCGGGGCGGGCAGATTCGCGCTGTGTTTCCCTCTCGGGATGAAGCCGAGCGCCTGCGCCGGACGGTGGAAGAGCTGTTCCAGGGCGTGAAGGTAGCGAGTCCAGGGCCATTGGACTTCGCCGCTGATCCAGCGCCTGACGTGGCGGTCGGTGCACTTGCGGGGGTGGGTCTCTCCGAAGATCTGTGCGGTGATCCGGTTGATCTCGTTGGCCAGGCTCTGGTGCGTGAAGCCGTACTTGGCCATCACGGCTTCGAGTTGAGTGTTTCGCTGTCTGTCCATCGGTTCCCCCGTAGGTGCCGGTCAAGGCACAGACGGTAGTCCTGCCGCTATTCTTCCGTTGGTAAAACTGTCCGGTCCCTGCTCGGTACTTGCCCGGAATCTGGCCTGAGCCCACCCGAACGTGTCGCGGTTGTCTGGGAGTACGCCGACAAACCGTCCCTGGGGAGGCCCCATGCCGAACTCGTCCGGCCACCGCCGCACTGCCCGGCCCTTACCGGCCAGGGTGCGCAGGAAGATCGCGGCTCTCCGGGCCCCGGCAGTGGCAGTGGGCGGGGCCCCCGTCGCGCCGGTGACCGCGGTGGCGCTGTATGCCGTGGTCCCGGTGCCGGCCATGGAGCACCTGGTGACGGCGCCCCTGGCTGCGCACGCGGAGGCGCAGGGCTGGGTCGTTCCGGCCGGCTGCGCGGTGACCGACAGCGGGCCGCTCGACCAGGACACGGAGCTGCGGCCGGGCTGAGCACGGGTCCGCGCAGCAGTGGACGGCGGCCGGGTCGCCGGGATCGTCGTCCCCGCATTCGCGCACATCGCCTACCGCTGGCACGACTGGAACGCACAGCGGTCCTGGCTGCTGGGCCGGGGGCTGTTCGTCATCGCCACCGATCCGACCGACTTGGTCACGGGCCTGGAACCGGAGGAGTCACAGTCATGAGCGCGGTGTTGCACGACCCCGAGGCGCTCCTGGACCAGGAGCTGCCGCTCGACCGCGCGCCCATTACAGCGCTGGTCGATGCGATGCTGGCACGGAAGGACGCGAGCGGTCTGCGGGCGGGCGACTGCGCGCAGATCGCTCTGCTCCTCACCGGGCACGCCCGAATCGTCGCCGCCGAAGTCCACCGGCACTTCGAGGCCCTGGCCAAGGACAGTGAGCTGCGGCCGGTGACCGACCAGGTCCTTCAGGAAGCGAAGCGCCGCCTGTCGGTGACCTCCCAGACCACCCTCGCGCACGCGCAGCAACGGGCCCGGCTGGTGAAGGCGCTGTACCGGGCGCTGGACCAACTCCTCAAGCCGCAGCCGGCTCCATCCCCCTGACGTCTGTAGCTCGCCCCTCATGAGCGCGAGCGGCCGTCAGTCCAGCCATCCGATGTCACGGACTTCCAGGCCGTCGGAGTGGGCCACGCAGGAGATCCAGCACCGGGTCCCGAACTCGTCGACGACTTCCTCGCCGCCGGGCGCTGGCCACCGGTCGGGATGCTTCGCGACTTCGACGAGCAGGTCCTGCACCGCAGCCCGCGCCGCGGCGGACGGCAGACCGGCCATGACGTCCGCAGCGAGCCACTCCAGCCGTACGTACCGCATCCTGCACCCCCGTTGATCGGCAGGGACAGCACGCTACGGCGGAGCGGTCTGGTCCTGCCGTGTCCTGTGGATAACCCGGTGGTACGCCTCGGTGTCATCGGACGGCGGCGATGACACCGAGGCATGCCACCAGGACCGCCGCGGCGCCCGTGGCGACCATCAACGGTGTGGCGAGGACCGGATGCCGGTGCACGACGTAGGCGAGGCCGCCCACGACCAGGAGCGCGACGAGGGCCAGGAGGAGCAGGACCAGCAGGCCGAGCGAGGACATGGAGACACCTTTCATCAGGCACACGGGTGCCGTGCGCAGAGTGGAGCGTGGAGTCCGCCCGCCCCTTGCGTCCCTGGGTGGACATCGGACAGCGCGTCACCGGGATCCGATGACGGCGAACAGCACGATGGAGGACTCGGGGGTTAGCGGCGCAAGTCCCGTCGGACGCTCTGCAGACTCCCCGACATAGGCGGCCCATTCAACAGATTCAGAGGCTGGCGCCAGCTCCCGCGAATCCTTGAATGAACCGCTCGTGACCGCTATAAGGTGCAGCCACTCTAGGGGCACATTCGGGTGACCACGATGCCCTTTGACCTGGGCTTTTATGGATTCCTCCGTTTCATCCACGGACAGGACCTGGAAACGGGCAGGTCGGTCCCCACCCGTCGGCCGAGCTCGTCCCCGAGCGAGCGCTGCCGACTGAAGCGTTCATTTCGGGCGCGGGGCGACGCTCGGCCTTGCCGCCCCGGAGAGCCCGGAGCGTTGGTGCCGGCTCTCAGCCCGGCCCTCGCCGCGGTTCAGCACGGCGTACAGCGTGGGTCGGCTTTTGGGCAACCTCCTGACCTGCGCATTCGGGGGTTTGGGTCAGCGATCGGGTCAGGGGCGCTGAGCAGAGTTCACGGCATCACCTGAACGGGGAGCTGTCGTGACTGGACCACGAATCTTTGAGTCGCTGGATGCCGAATGGGCGTTGGCCTGCGCCGAGTCCGGGCGCGCCGAAATGGTGCTCGGCTGGCTGCAGGAGGGCGGGGTCGTCCTCAGCAGCGAGCGCGCGGCAGGTCTTCAGGAAGCGCTGGCCGAACTGGAGCACCGGGACCGGGTGCAGGGGCGTGCGCACAGTGACCGGTGGATGCGAGTGCTCCTGGAGCGTGCGGCCGGCGAGGGCGCAGGGGCGCAGTTGGCGGCGCGGGTGGTGGTCCAGGCGATGCTGCCGGGTGCGGTGCGGATGACGCAGCGACTGCTGCGGGCCAGCCGGGATTTCGACGAGACAGGGCAGGTCGTCGTCGCGTGCCTGTATCAGGTGGTGCGGCGGTATCCGCTCGGCCGGAAGGGCGGGGTCGCGGCGAACCTTCTCCTGGAGACGCTGCATCTGGCGAGCCGTGAGCTGAAGGCGGACACGGAGACGGACGCGCTGCCGTGGCACCCTGTCCTCGAATCCGCGGCCGTACCCGGCGAGCCGGCGGCGGACGATCCGGCGGAGACCGCCTGGCAGACGGCCCTCGGCCAGCAGGCCGTCGAGGCCGGGCTCATCTCGGCCGGTGAGATTCCGGACGGCGCGCGGGGCGAGCTGGTCGAGCTGCTGGTGTGGGCCGTGGCCGCCGGACTGCTCGATGCAGTGCGGGCGCGGGTGATCGCGGACGAGTCCCGGGCCGGGGCGCGGGAGAGCGCGCAGCGGGCCGGTGTGTCCGCTATTGCGTGGCGGCAGCGTCGGAGCCGGACCGTGCGGCAGTTGCGGGCGGTCGCTGACCAGTGGGTGCAGGCCGCGTGATGACGATTTCTCAGATTTCTCGGCTGCGGCTGTCACGTCTGGGGCGTGGGGGCTCCTTGGTCCGGGTGTGTGGCGGAACGGCTGCCGCACCTGGGCTTGGAAGGGGTGAGCAGGACGTGGCGGATCCGGTGCTCGCGACAGGGGACGGTGCAGACTTCGCGCTGCTGATGCAGGCACGTCGGCGGTTGCGTGATCTGGTGGTGCAGCTGGAGATGGCGCCGTTCGCGGACCGGACTGCGGCGTCCATGCGCGCCTATCTCGATGAGGATGCGGGACCGGCGCAGGCGGCGTTCGCCCGCTGGGCGGCGTTGCCGAAGGCGGCGCGGGACACGTTGGCTGCCCGGATGCGGCAGGAGCAGCCATGAAGCGCCGCAAGGAGCGTACGGAGGATGCGCTGCCGGCCGAGGCGGGCGGTTGGTCGCTGGGTTCCCTGGGCGCTGCGGCGAACACGGTGACGGTGATCCGCCGTACGGCTTGGGTCCTGTTGGTGGCCGGGCCGGTGCTGGCGGGGTGGGCGCTGGCGTCCCGGCCCGCGGTCGCACCGGCTGCAGCCCCGGTCCGTCAGGAGCAGCCTGCGGCCGGGCAGTCGGCGGGGCCGGGCGGGTTCGCCGAGCTGTTCGTGAGCGCGTATCTCGCGGCCGGGGAGGGCACGGAGGAGTCCTTGGCGCCGTTCCTGCCGAATGCCCGTGATGTGAGTCTGACGGCGGATCCGGGTGTGCAGCGGGCGCAGGAGCTCGCGGCGGTGCGGGTGCGTCTCGTGTCCTCCGGCTACTGGTCGGTGACCGTGGCTGCCCGGGTGGCCCCGGTCGGTACCGCGGACGGGAAGAAGGAGCCGGGGCCGGGTGAGGTCAAGGCCGGGCCGGTGCTGCGGTATTTCCAGGTCCCGGTCAGGACCGGTGCGGGGGGTGCCCTGGCGGCTGCGGCTCTGCCGGCCGAAGTGGGCGCGCCGCTGTCCGGTGAGGCTCCGTCGCTGGCGTACGGGCAGTCGGTCCCGGTCCGCAGTACCGATCCGGCTGCGCAGACGCTCACGGGATTCTTCGCCGCCTATCTCGCCGGCAGCGGTGAGCTCGACCGCTATCTGTCCCCCGGTACGGCCCTGGCGGCGGTGTCGCCCGCGCCGTACACGCAGGTCGAGGTGGCCCGGCTCGCCGAGGTCGGCACGAACGACCCGGGCAGCGCCGGTCCGCAGTCGGACGGGGCGCGCAGGCAGCTCCTCGTCGACATCATCGCGTCCGATACCGGCGGTCAGAAGCGGCCGCTGGCGTACGCGATCACGATCACCGGGCGGGGCGGGCGCTGGGAGATCGCATCCGTGGAAGGCGCCCCCGTGTTGAGCAACGAGCCGGCCGGGGCCGAGAAGAAGGAGACCGCGCAGTGATGGACATGACGGTACTGGCCGGGGCAATCGACGACGTCGACCAGCTCACCCAGAAGATCACAACTCTGCTGGTCGGATCGGTGATGGGGCTCATGGTGGCCGCGTCAGTGGCAGCCGCCTGGGCCAAGACGAAGTCGGTGCTGGCCGGCGGTGTGGCGTTGATCGGTGCAGTGGCGCTGTGGTTCGCGGTGATGAATGCCACGGTGTTCCGCGACAGCGTGGGTGAGGACATCGCGCCGGGCGGCTCCGCCAAGAGCGCGGGCGCCAATCACGCAGTGGTCCAGGTCATCGAGCCGGCGGACGGTGAGCGGCGATGACCGGCATTCTCGCCGTTGTTCTGATGGCGGTTCTGGTGTTCTTCTCGGTGTCGTATGTATGGGCCAAGATCCGTTCGCTGTTTTCTTCGGTCGCAGTGGTCATCGGCGCAGCGCTGTTCCTGTACGTGATCTTGTCCGCCGTGTTCCACGACGGCGTCGGTATCGAGGTCGGCTTCGGTGGTTCCGCGAAGAGCGCGGGCACGGTTCACGTGGCGGTCCAGGGGATCGACCCGCCGGCAGGTGTGCGGTGGTGAGTGGTGCTGCGGCGTCGTCGCCGGAGGTGCTGGTCGGCCGGTGTTACACCCGGGCGCGCCGTCACCCTTTGATGATCGGGAAGTGGCCTGGTGGGCGGGGACGGATCTGGGGTGGTCCGTACACGGTGCCGCAGATCGTGGTCCTGGCCGTCTCGCTCGCGGGCCTGGTACTGACGCGGGAGGTGTGGGCGCATTTCGGGCTGTTCAACTACGTGATCGCGCTCGGTGGGCCCTACGGGCTGTCGCTGCTGGTGCGTCACGTTCAAGTCGACGGCCGTAATCCGCTGGCGGTGGCCGCGAGTTCCGTCTCGCTGGTGACGCGGCCGTCCGGAGGGCGGCTGGGCGGTCGTCCGCTCAAGGCGCTGGGCAGTCACCGGCCGCTGATCGGGGTGTGCAGCGTCACCTGGGCCGCACCGCAACCCCGAGCGGAAAGCGGGAGCGCGGGCCATCCCGTACTCCGTCCGGTCCGGTCACAGGCTGCGGTGTCCCGTGCGATGGCCTCCGGCCGCAGCACCACGGCAAGCGCTTCTGTGCCCGAGAGCCCTGTGCCCGTCGGCCAGGAGGACGTCGGCGCAATCCGTGGAGCGGGTGGCCGACGGCCGGCGCCGGTCGCGGCGGCGTTGCTCGCCGCCCGGCGCCGCGATATCCGGTCCAGCGCAAGTGATGCGCCGGTGGCGCAGCGAGGGGAGTAATCCGCAATGCGGATGCCGATCCGGCATGTGGCCGGGAACGTGATGTGGACCGTGCACGGTCAGGTCTGGGCCGTCTACCGGGTGGCGGGGGCGGATGCCGCTCATACCTCGCGGCGGGCGAAGGAGCAGCGGCTGGGGCAGATGGAGGCGCTGGTCAAGGCGCTCAGGGGTGAGTCGATGCTGCTGAGTCTGTGCCCGGCCGTCGACCCGGCAAGCGTGGTCGCGAAGATGACCGAGGGGATCGACCTGGTGGCTTCTCCCCGGTACCGGCAGGCCACCGGTGTGCTGCGGGGGCAGCTGGAGCAGCTGGAGCTGACGGGGCGTACGGACTGGCTCGCGGTTCCGCTGCCCATGACGCGCGGGGAGTCGGCACGGGAGGTCTTCGCGGCGGCGCGGGCGGACGTTGCCCTGCAGCTGGGGCTGCTGCCGCGGCCGGTGTCGGCGCGCGAGGAAAACGAGCGCCTGGCCCAGGCGCAGCGTTTGTCGTCGGTGTGGCCGTCGGCCATTGCCCTGCGTCCGGCGACGACGGCTGAGGTTCTGTGGATCTACGGGCACAGTGCCCGTCGCGGCGTCCTCGAACCGGTCCTGCCGGACGGGGCGGCCCCTCGGATGCGGGGCCGGGGGCGGGGTGCGGCGGCGCTCGGCCAGGTGGTGCTCGCCGAGGGCGGCAACCTGCTCGACGAAGAACAGGTCTTGGGCAGCGGTGAAGTGTCCGGTTCCGGCCGGGCGGGGAAGCGCGCGGGGCGGCGGAAGGAGGGCCGCGGCAATCCGTTCGCGCGGCGCTGGCTGGAGGTGACCACCGAGTGGGGGCCCTCATATCAGGTGATGCTCGCCCTTTCCGAGATGCCCGAGCGGTTCGCGTTCCCCGGGTCCGAGTACCTGTCATCCCTGGACGCGTTCTCCTTCCCGGTGGACTGGGTGGTGCGCCTGCACGTCTCCTCCGGCACCGAGGCGGAGGCCAAGACGAGGCGTCAGGCGCGCGAGCTCGCCAACCAGTACAACGAGTACGAAGGTGAGACCGCGGGTGTCCCGGCCAGCGTCGACAAGGCGGTGGGAAGCCTGGACGAGTACCGCGAGCGGCTGACCGCCTCGCAGACGGAGGTCGAGGTCCGTGCCATGACCGCCCTGTGCGTATGGGGCGGCACCCCCGAGGAGGCCGAGCGTCGGGCCGGGGAGCTCACCGGGCACTTCGCCGGCAACGAGTACACCTTCACCCGCCCGCGCGGCGAGCAGGAGAACCTCTGGCACGGGATGCTGCCCGGTACCCGCACCCCACAGGTCATGGCCCAGTACGCGCAGTACCTGGTGGCGCGGGACTTCGCGATGGCCGGCCCGTTCACGGGCAGCGGACTCGGCGATGCCACGGGGCCCTTGTTCGGTCTGCATCTGGCCGGCGGCGGAGTCCGGCCGGTGCTGACGGACTGGACGCGCGGCCCACGGGAGAACACCTCGGCGACCGCAGCGTTCATCGGGGAGCTCGGTGCAGGCAAGACAACCGCGATGAAGTCGGCCGTGTACTCCGTGCTTGCCGCAGGGCGACGGATGCGGGGCGGCACACGGCGCGGCCGGGCCGTGATCGTGGACCGGACACCGCGGCAGGAATGGCTCCGCTACGCGCAGGCGTGCCCGGGTGAGACCGAGTGCATCACCATCGACGACCAGGCCGCCGTCTCCCTCGATCCGCTGCGCACGTTCACCGGGCGGGAAGCGCAGCGATTCACCGAGAGCTTCTTGACGCTGCTGCTGGGGCTGGCTCCGATGAGTGATGAGGGCATCGCTCTGTCCGAGGCGGTCGAGGTGGTGCTGGCCGAGCCCCATCCCTCGATGCGGGTCCTGGTCGAGGAGCTCACCAACCGCGGTGCGTCCGGTGATACGCATTCGGCGATGGCTGCCCGCCGACTGTCGGCGGTGAGGCGCAAGGACCTGGCCCGCGCGGTGTTCGACGAATCGCTGCCCGTGGTCCGCGGCTCCTCGGCCGACACCCTGGTCTTCTCGGTGTCCTCGCTCGCGCTGCCCACCAAGAGCGAACTGCGCGGCGGCGGGGACCGGCTGGACAAGATGGAGTTCGAGAAGATCTTCGGGCGTGCGGTGATGTACCTGATCGCCGCCCTGTCCCGGAAGGTCGCGTACGCGGACCTGGACGAGTTCGCACTCGTGGTGTGGGACGAGTGCTGGTGGCTGACTTCCAGCCCGGAGGGCCTGGCGCTGGCGCTTGAGCTGGTCAAGGACGGGCGCAAGCACAACGCGGGAGCGCTCTTCGGCGCCCACGACGCAGACGACATCGGCCCCGACAACGACGAGAACGGGCAGATCCTGCGCGGCCTGATCCCCCGCAAGTTCGTGTTCCGGCACACGGATATCAACCTCGCCCGCCGGGCCCTGCGCTTCCTCGGCTGCAACCCCGACGACGAAGACCTCCTCACCCTGGTCACTACCGGGCTGTCCCCCAACAGCCCCGAGCTCAGCGACGAGGAACGCGCGGCGCGGGCCGGCGAGTGCCTGCACCGCGATCTGACCGGGCGGATCGGCGCCATGCAGGTCACGCTGCCCGCCGACGAACAGGCCGTCGCCCACATCCACTCCCAGCCCATGCAGAGCGCAGCAGCATGACCAAGCGGGCCGCCGTACCGGCGGGAACACCGATACCGCGCACCCGGGCCCGGGGCATGCGCGTGCTGCGGGGGGTGAAGCGGTGGCTGCGTCCCGGGCGGTCCATGGCCGTGGGCCTGGCGCTGCTGGCACTGTCGTGCCTGACATCGCTGGTGCTGGCGACCGTGACGGCCAGCGCGGCCCCGGCACCGTCGCCGACGCCTTCGGTGGGCCCGACACTGCCCGGCCCGGACAACCCCCTCGACCCGACCCCGATGGTACCCGATCCGGGAACCTCGGGCAGGCCGGACGACTCCCCGCTGATCCGCAACGGGATCAAGGAGGCCGAGAAGAAGGAGAAGGCCGCCCGCGCCGAGTTCGACAAGCTCGTGGCGAAGTACAAGAAGGACCGGGCCGCGCAGGGCGGAGTGCTGTCCGCGTTCGAGGTGACCGACCGGGACGGGAATCCCGTCAGCTCGTACCGCGTCTACTCCGACACCGGGGACTGGAACGACTGGGACCTGAGCGTGGAGGGGTTCCTCGTCGAGATGATGTTCATGGGGAACAAGTGGATCGTCAGCTTCGCCTGCTTCCTCCTGACCTGGAGCCTGGCCTTCTCCCTGGCCGGGCTGATGCTCAAACCGGCGCTGCAGGTGTCGACGTCGCTGTACGGCGGGGTCGTCGTGCAGATGGGGCTGCCGGCGCTGTTCCTCACCTTCACGATGGTCGTCGCGTCGTGGCATCTGCTGTTCGGGAACCGGGTCCGGGGCTGGGGCGAGATGGCGGCGGCCCTGGTCATTTCCGCGCTCGCGCTCGGCGCCCTCGCCTCGCCCCCGCAGCTCCTGCTCAGCACCGACACCGGGGTGGTGGGCACGGTGCGGGCCCTGGCCGTCGAGACCGCCGCCCTGGTCCTGGACAAAGAGGCCATCGACACGAACCGGCCGACCACCGACAACGAGTGGGAGAAGAAGCCCTCCGGGTCGACCGTGGGTACGCAGGTCCGTTCCTCGCCGAGCGCGCTGGCCCGGCCCATCACCGATGCCCTCGTGGACGCGTTCGTCGCCCGGCCGGCCATGCTCCTGTCCTACGGGCGGACCTTCGACGGCAGTTGCGGGAAGAAGTTCCGCGATTCACGGATCCAGCAGGCCGTGTTCGACCAGCTCGTCGACTCCAAGATGGAGAAAGGCAAGTCCTTCCTCAAGGACCTGCCGGGCTTCGGGATCGCGCTGCCCGACAACGTCAAGAACTGGATCGTCGACACCGCTGTCGATGGCACCGCCTCCCAGATGCTGGAACAGGTCCACGCGGCCGGCCCCATCAAAGCGTTCGAGAAGGCATGCGTGCCGAACGCCGGCACGCTGAAGAAGGCGTCGATGGACAAGGTCGGCGGCGCGCTCTTCATGCTCCTGGCCGCATTCCTCACCTGCGCGTTCGTCATCGCCCTGGACTGTGCGTTCCTCTTCGCCCAGCTGCAGATCGCCATCGAGGCGATGATCGCGAAGGTGGCCCTTGCCGCGGGGATCCTGCCCGGCCCCGGCCGGGCCTGGCTGTGGGACCGGGCCGCGGCCATCGCCCGCGGTCTCGCCCTGATGCTCGCCTCCATCGCCGCCCTGTCCGTCTTCATCGTCGTCGTCAACGCCGTACTGAACACGCCGGAAAGCGACCTGCCGGGCGGTGTCACCGTCCGGTTCGTCCTCCTGGACTGCGTCTGCGTCGCCGCGTTCATCTACCGCAAGAAACTCGCCCGCTCCACCCGCGGAGCGGTGGCACGCGCCCGTCACCGCCTCGGCAACTCACCCCTGGGCGGTGCTTCCTCCCCCGCCCCCGCCAGCCCGCCGCGCCGCGGCGGGCTCGGCAAGGGCCTGCTGCTCGGCGGCCTCATGCTCGGCGCGGCCGTCGCCACCGGAGGAACCAGTGCCGCACTCGGCGGCGCCGGACGCATCGGCACCACCCGGCTCGCCACGCGCCTCGGCGGCCGGCTCGCCCACAGCAGCGGCCGCGCCGTGGCCGGGCTGACGAAACTCACCGGCCGCACCATCGAAGCGGGCGCCAAAGGCACCGCGAAGGCCGGGATGTTCGGCCTCAAGGCCACCGTCGGACTGCCGGTGTACGGGCCGCGCGCGGCCCGCAGGGTCGGTGCCGCCGCAACCGCTCTGCCTGGCCAGTCAGCCGGCAGAGTCAGCAGCGCCGTCCAGAACCTTCAGCAGGGCGCCCAGAGTTTCAATCGGAGTTACGTCCAGCCCGCCCAGCAGTTCGCCGGGGAGTACCGGCACAACGTGCGCTCCCTCGGCCGGATCGTCCGGGGCCGGCCCGGCCTCGGCCCGTACACCCCGCCGCCCAGGGCCACAGCGCCCGGTCCTCGCCGGGCACCGGCACCCCGCCCGGCCGGTCCGGCCCCTGCCCCCGCACCCCAGCCTGCCCCTGCACCGACGGTTCGGCGGCGCCTTGCTCCGCCGCGCGTCGCCCAACCGCCCTCCAGCGCAGCGCAGGCCATGCTCCAACAGCGCCTGCACCGCATGCGCCAGCAAAGGAACACCGGTAGCAGTGCCCCGGCGGCACCGGCACCCGCCCCCCTCACCCCTGCACGCAGGCCGCGGACCACGCCCCGCCCTGGCGGTCGCCCGTGAGCGGCCTGCGGAAAACGGCGCTGATCGCCTCCCCCGTGCTGGCCGCGGCCGTGGCCGTCGTCGGTGTCCTGGTGCTGTTCATCGCCGCCGTCGCGAACGGGGCGGCCGGACACGAGAAAGAGACCACAGCCCCGCCAGCTGTCCCCGGGGCGGCCCCGGGGACCGCGGCCGGCATCAGTCCGGTAATGCTGTCCGCCTACACCCATGCCGCCGCGACCGTCCGCACCCTGCGCCCGAAGTGCACGGGCATGCGGTGGTCCGTCATCGCCGGAATCGGCAAGATCGAGTCCAACCACGCCGCCGGGCGCAGCATCACGGCCAGCGGAGACATCAGCCCGCGCATCCTCGGTGTCCGGCTCAACGGCTCCGGAGCCGGAGGAAACACCAGCACCTTCTCCGACACCGACCACGGCCGGCTCGACGGCGACACCGCGTACGACCGGGCAGTGGGCCCCATGCAGTTCCTGCCCTCCACCTGGAACGGCCCCAGCGGCCAGGACGGAAACGGCGACGGCGTGAAGGACCCGCACAACGCGTTCGACGCGGCACTCGGGACCGCCGTCTACCTGTGCGGCACCGGGACCACGGACCTGTCCCGAACCGACCAGCTCCGCAAGGCGATCTACCGCTACAACCACTCCAACACGTACGTGGACGACGTCACCAGTCACATCGCCGAGTACGACCGCCTCCCCGCCACCGGAGACAGCACAGGTGGCTCGGCGACCGGCCGGGCCGGCGCCGTCGTCAACGCGGCACTGGCGCAGCGGGGCACCCCCTATGTGTGGGGTGGCGGCAGCACCACGGGCCCGACTAAGGGCGGTTACGACTGCTCGGGCCTGATGCTCTACGCCTTCTACCAAGGCGCCCGGATCACGCTTCCCCGCACCTCCCAGCAGATGCGGCACTCCGGCACCCGGGTTCCCCGATCGGAGATCCGGCCCGGCGACCTCATCGTCATCAATAACGACGGAAACTGGGGGCACGTCGGCCTCTACGCTGGCAACAACGCCATGATCCACGCGCCCCGGCCAGGGAAGACCGTCGAGACCACCTCAACGTCCGGGTACTGGGAGCGGTACGACTGGGACGTACGCCGCGTGCTCTGATACCGCCCCAACATCGCGCGGAAATCGCAGCTCAGCGCCTTGGCGATCACGACGGATCCGCCATATGCCCCCAGCTCACAAGGAATGCGTGATCCGCATACCGGCTCGGGTCCTGGCCGCCGGAATCAGGTCGTCCCGGTCCCGTTCCCCAGGGGGCGCCGACTCTTTCGTACGGCCGCAGTCTGGTCCTCGTCCGCCGGGAGATCACTCGGGGTGATCCGTTCCGCAGGCAACAGCCTGGGAGCACCAACGGCACGCAGGGGTGTCGCGGCGGCGGGACCAGTGCCAAGAGTTCGGCGCATCGTGCTCATCCCGACAGTCTGCACCGGAAATCAGGGACCTGATTCTCTTCCCGTTTGCCTGTCACGTTTTCGGTCTGCGAGTTCCTTGCGTAGGTAGGGACGGCACCGGGCCGTCCCCTGCGGGAGGCGCGTTGCGTATGGCACGGCACACTGCTGAGTTCCGGAGTGCAGCAGGGCGCAGTCGGCTGGATGCGGATGTCGAGGCGCTGATCAGCCTGTGCGGGTGGCTGGTCGCGGTGGTGTTCGTGGTCGGGTTCGTGCGCGGGTGGTGGTGGGGCGGGGATCTGCGCAACCTTCCCTGGGGACTGGGAGACCCGGCTGCGGAAGCCGTCGAGGAGCGGCGGGGATGGCCGCTGGTTCCGGTCCTGGCGGCGGTACTGGGAGCAGTGTGCGCGCGCTGGGTGTGGCTGGCGCTGGCCGATCTGGTGTGCGGGATAGATCCCCGGATCCGGCGCCGGGGGTGGCGGCTGTGACGGAGTGGCCCCCGGCCGTCAGCCGGTTCGATGCGAGTTGGTTGATCGGCACGTTCTGGGATGCCCGGTGGTGGGTGATGGGCGCCGCCGTTGCTGCGATGTGCGTCTGGCTGTGGGCACGGCGGTGGTGGCTGCGGCGTGCTCGGACCGTGTTGCGGGACCGGGCGGTGGTGGCCCTGGTACCGGCTGCGGACTTTGCCCCTTCGCTGGAGGAGATCGAGCGGCACGCGGCGCGGCTCGCGCGGGTGCCGGCGGTCGTGGGGTGGGCGCCGGAGCGGGCGTTGGGGGTGCGGATCCGGCTGTCCAGTGATGAGGGCCGGCTGTCGTACCGGTTGGAGGGTCCGGCTCGGGCGGCGGCGCTGCTGCGGTTGCGGTCCTTTCCCGATGTGGACGTCGTGGATCCCGGGGCCGGCAATGACGAGGTGCCCCGGATCCGGTTCGACGGCGTGCCCCCGCTCGAAACGGACGACCACGATGGAGATGAGGACGCGTGACGGTTCAGCTGGAGAAGGCGCTGGGCGACGAGAACATCGGCATGGATGTCCGTACGGACGGGGGCCGGTCGTATGTGGCGCGGGCGGAGTTGGTACTGGCCCGGCCCGATCACCGTCAGCTGACGGCCGCCGGTCTGGATCCGGATCCGCTGCAGCTGATGGCCGCCGCGTGCGCTCACGCGGACAGCGAGCGCGGTGAGCGGGTGGAGCTCGTGGTGGACCTGGTGCCGGTGGCCGGGCGGCGGGTGGCTCGGTGGCGGCGCCGGCTGGTGCGGCGTGCGCACCAGCGGGGCCCGTCGGCGTTCGGTGAGCAGCTGGGCGGGGAAAGGCAGGCGGGGGTGGGCAGGTCGCTGTGGTCTCAGGTTCTCGCGGGCCTGGACGGCGGCAGTTCCCGCAGTCGTCAGGGTCAGAGGGCGGGGCGGGTTCCCCGGTCGTCGGATCTGGCCGAAGGGGTGGGCAAGTTCCTGCCGGGCGTGGATACGCAGGTATTCGCGGTGCAGGTGATGGTGCGGACGGTTGCTGGTCACCCGGTGAAGGCGCAGGCGCTGCTGCATCAGGTGATGGCGGTGATGGATGCCTGGTCGGGGGAAAACTGGTGGCGCCCGGTCGGGCCGCGGACGGGTATGTGGCGGCCGTACAGCAGCGTCTGGTGGCGCCGCCGGAGCTTCGAGCGGCGCTTCGGGTCAGGTGAGTTCGCGCCTTCGCGTCGGCAGTGGGTGACCTCGCGGGAGATCGCCGCACTGCTCAAGCCGCCGTCGGTGCACTGCACGCCGACGAACGTGGTGCGGACCGGGGGTGTGGTGCCTCCGGCGCCGTCGCGGCTGCCGAAGTGGACCGGGCAGCGGGGTGTGGTGCCGCTGGGCATGGTGACCGGTGCGGACGGGCGGGTGCGTCTGGCGGCTGTCCCGCAGAAGGACGTGCTGTTCGGTGCGTCCTTCGGGCGGTCGGGCTTCGGGAAATCGGAGCTCGCTCTGCTCCAGGCGCTGACGCTGGCGTATGCGGGGTTCGGGGTGTGGTTCCTGGATCCGCACGGTGCGGCGGTCCAGAGGGCGCTGCCGTACCTGACGCATCCGGCGGTCGTCGATCGGGTGCAGCTGATCGATCTGAGCGTGAAGGATCCGGCGGCGCGGATCGCGTCGTGGAACCCGTTGTCGATGGAGGGGCGGGACGGGGCGCAGATCCAGGACGTGGTGGGTGCCGTCGTCGGTGGTCTCGCCTCGGCTCAGGGGTGGGGTGACCGGGCGCCGCGGGCGCGGGCGATCCTGTCCCACGCGGTACAGGTCCTGGCCCACTTGGCGTTGCTGATGTGTGAGCGGGGCCGGCCCGACCTGCAGCCGACGCTGTTCTCGATCACGCGGCTGCTGACGGACGAGCTGTGGCGGATGCAGGTGCTGGAGCAGCTGCCGCGGCGGCTGTCCCGGTTCTGGCGGCACACGTTTCCGAAGTACGAGGGGAATGCGGTGCCGGTCGTGACGCAGATGCTGGAACAGCTGGAGACGTCCGATTCGTTGCGGGCGTTCCTCGGCCAGCCCCGCTCCAGCTACAACGTCAGGGAGGCGATGGACGAGAACAAGGTCGTGCTGCTGCGATGCTCGGGCACCGGGGGCGGTGACCAGATCATCACGAGTCTGCTGCTGTTCGACCTGTTCCTGGCGGGGCTGTCGCGCGAGGGTGAGCCTCCCGAGGACCTGGAGACGATGTTCGCGTTCGCGGACGAGCTGACCGCGATCGACGGCGCTTCGCGCGGGTACGTGGCGGCGATCCTGGAGCAGCTGCGGAAGTACGAGGTGCGGCTGATGGGGCTCACGCAGATGGTGATGCGGCTGTCGGAGGAAACCCGGCAGGCCCTGATGCAGAACCAGTCCCTGCTGTCCGCGGCGGGGGCGGACAGCGACGAGGCCGCGTTCGTCTCCAGACGTCTGGCCGGGGTCGCGTCCACGGTGCTGGAGCAGCTCGCGAAGTACCAGTACGTCATGTCGACGATGCTGCACGGGGAACGCGTCAGCCCGTTCCGGGTACGGGGTGTCGCGGTGCACCAGGTGCTGGCCGACTACCACCGCCCCGACCTCCTGCCCGGCCTGGTCGCCGCGATCGACCGCAACCTCGGGCGCCGGCCGGTCGGCGAGATCCTCAAGGCACTGGACGGGGACGACGAGCGGCTCCCGGGCCTGGACGACATGCTGCTCACCCATCTCACCAGCCACACCCCGGCCGCCGGGACCGTCGAGGCCGCCGGCCAAAGCGAGGTGGGCTGATGCCCCTCACCACTGCTGGGCCCCAGGCCGCCGGCCTGTCCCGCCTCGGGCAGCAACTGCTGCCGATCCTGTACCAGCACCGCCTCGTCGCCACCAGCCAGCTTCACCGGCTCCTGACCCCGCACACGAAGCGCCCGGTGTATCTGCTGCGCCAGCTCGGGCACCTGCGCACGATGGGCCTCGCGGAGTCCGCCGGCCGGCGCGCCGGCCGGATGGGACGCTGCGAGCAGCTCTGGTACATCACTGCGCTGGGCTGCGAGATCGTCGAGGCCGCCGGAGAGGTCACTGCCCGCTCGTACCGCATCAGCCCGAAGGCCGCCGCCTCCCAGCTCCAGGAACACACCCTCGCCGTCGTCGACACCGGTATCGCGTTCACGCAATGGGCCGGCCGACTCGGCGACGAGTGCGGGCCGCTCGACTGGGAGCCGGAACTCGCCCACCGTGTCCGCGAGGGCGACAGCCGCCTCGGCGACGACGCCTTCTTCATCCCGGACGCGGTGCTGCGCTACACCCGCACAACTGGGGAGCGGCGTCAGCTGTTGACGCTCTTCCTGGAGATCGACCGCTCCACGATGCAGGTGGCCCGGCTGGGCCGGAAGCTCGACACCTACGCCCGCTACGCCTCCTACATCCCGCAGCCGCCGGGCCGCCGCCAGCAGGTGATCACCCGGGAAGCCTGGCGCGAGCGGTATCCCGTGTTCCCGCGGCTCCTGATCATCCTTTCGGGGGCATCTGAACGCGTGCTGCAGCGCCGTACCGAGGATCTACGGGCGCTGGCCTCCGCCAACCCCCGTATCGCGGAGGGAAACCTGCTCCGTGTGGGCGTCACCACGGCTGAACTCCTGGGCAGACATGGCCCTTTCGCTCCGATCGTGATGCCGGTACTCGGTGACGCAGAACGCACCGACGTGCTGCTGACGGCGCATTCCGAGCCCGGAATGATCACGTGATCCGGAATGCCGCACCAATGCCGATGAGTCGACAAAACCGGTTCCCGCATTCACGCCGTCCTGCGGCCCTGCTGCCATTCCAGGCGGATGCGGAACGCACAATCCCGCACGTCGGGATCCCGCCATGCGGGATTGTGCCGATTTACGGCGGATGCCATAGATCCGAACTGCAAGAACAGGCTGGGCTGTTGGTGACTCTTTGCGTACTCTGCGTACCAGACCGGCAGGTCTCTTTTCTTCGCCGGGTGCACGGCAGAGCCGCCAATCTGGCGGACTTGCGCAGATGGGAACGGGTTGTGGCATATGCGGTAGGGGGCAGCGCGGCATCGACGCCGCGTGCGGCCTGTCCCTCTCTTCGCAGAAGAAACGACCGCTGTTCAACGACTGCATTCATGGTCGCGGCAGTGTCCTTCTCCGCCCGTCAGTCTCCATCACGAGCAATCCACGGCCAGAACCGAGCATCTCGCACGTTGTGCCATCGCAACAGCAGTCATTCACCGCCCGGGTGACTGCAGGCGCAGATATAGACGAACGGCAGGGGGAATCTTGCTCACTCACTACACACGGGGAGGCGTAATGGCGCCGTCATCGAGTCATTGGCGTGGTGCACGGACAGTCGGCTACCGCGTTACCTGCTCGGCTCTCACGGGGCTCTCGTTGCTGGCGCTCGCGGCGTGCAGCAGCAACGGCAAGACGGCAGAAGCCAAGGACCCTGGGCACACGCCCAGCAGCTCGCCCTCCGCGCCTCCTTCTACGGAGCCGGCCGATCCCTCGGCGGCTTCGAAGACCGCTGTCCTCTCGGTGTACGGGCATTACTGGCAGGAGCAGGTGAAGGCGTACGCGAAGGCCGACACCAAGGGCACCGACTTGAGGAAGTACGCGACCAAAGACGCCCTGGGGCGTTCGATCGGCGATGCCCTGAGCCTGAAGCAGGCGGGCAACATCATGCGGGGTGCACCGAGCAACGACGCCGATGTCACGTCCATCGACCTGGACAAGAAGATCCCCAGCGCAGTGATCAAGGACTGCCTGGACGTCTCCGGCTGGGAGACCGTTGAGCGCAAGTCGGGGAAGGTGCTCCCCTTCGCCGATGACGCACTGACCCGCTACGAGACCATCGCGACGGCAGAGAAGTGGGGTGCGCAATGGCTGATCACGAAGGTCGAGCCGCAAGAGCGCGGCTGCTGACGGCGTTTGTCCCGCTCACCATAGGGGCAGCCCTCGCTTTCGCTGTTCCCGTCGCCGCTCATGCCGACGACGGTCGCGGCGGCTCGGTTGGCGACTGCGCCGGGAGGGTCGGATTCGTATGCCTCTCCGTGCACGACCGCACAACCACAAAGCCATCAGCCGGCAAGAAGCCGAGGCCGAAAGACAGAACCGGCACGAAGCCGGTCGAAGTGTGTGTGGTCGAGCGACTGCAACCTCAGCCGCCGGCCAGCGACCCGGTGTGGAACGGCCACTCACCGAAGGACGGGGCAATCTATCTCCGCATGTGCAACTGGCAGGCCGTCGGTGCGGCAGCTGTGGGTGCCGCATCAGCTGCTCCACAGATCTTCTGGGCTGCCGCTCCGCCTGCAGTAACGGTCGATCCGCTCCAGCTCGCTCATGAGGCGGTGGACAAGATGAAGCTCACTGGCCCGGACATCGCTAGTCCGAGGGCCGATGGCGTGTATGCGGTCGGCGTACCGATGTGGTTGTGGGCGGATCGGGCCCCCACCACGTACGGACCGAATTCGGCATCGGCCACAGCCGGCGGCGTCACGGTGACGGCCACCGCCAGAGTGACGAAGATCGTGTGGTCCATGGGGGACGGCAAAACCGTTACGTGCACGAGTGCTGGCACTCCGTACAAAGCGTCGCTGGGCAAGCGGCCATCTCCGGACTGCGGTCACGTCTACCGGAAGTCATCGAAGGACGAGAAGAACAACGCCTACCACGTTGCAGCGACGTCAACGTGGTCGGTGGACTGGCAGGTGACCGGTGCGGGCGGGGAGAACGGTCAGTTCACGGAGACGCGGTCCTCGCAGCTCGATGTCGTGATCGGTCAAGTAAAGGTTCTGAACTGATGGAAAGGCCGAACGTCCTGTGAGCACCCGCATTCCGCAGGTCCCCTCTCCTTCCCCCGCAGCAGGAGCGGCGGCTGGACCGGGTGCGCCGCTGCGGCCCGAAACGCCGCTCGGCGGCGCTCCTGCACCCCGCAGGCGCAGGCGTTCTCTTCTCGTGGTGGGCGCGCTGTGCGTTTTGACGGGCAGTCTGGCGTTCAGCTGGATGCTGCGCAGCGCAGGCGACCGTGTCGAGGTCCTGGCGCTGGCCCGTGATGTTCCGGTGGGACAGGAGCTGGTGGCCGAGGACCTCGCCGTGGCGGCGCTGCCTGCGGATCCGGCGTTGGATCCGATCCCGGCCGGTGACAGGGAGAAGCTGATCGGGCGGCGGGCCGGCACCGATCTGAAGCAGGGCAGCCTGCTGACGTCTTCCCAGCTCGCCACCGGCAGTCTTCTGCGCGAGAGCGAGAACCTGGTCGCGCTGGCAGTGGAGCGGGGGCACGCACCGATCGAAGCGCTCGCGCCTGGCGACGTGGTGAAGGTTGTCTCGACTCCTGGGGCCGACGGCGAGGAGTCGAAGGCTCCGCCGGCCGAGATCGAGGCCCGTGTGGTGAAGGTCGGGCGTGCCAATGCCTCGGGTGCCGTCGTCGTGCAGGTCGCCGTACCCAGCGCCGACAGCTCTCTGCTCGCCGCGCGCTCGGCAACCGGCCGGGTGGCGGTCGTTTTGATCTCCAAGGGACGGGGCTGAGACATGTCGATGGTCGCGGTTGTTTCGGCGCACTCCTGCGGGGCGACAGTGACCTCGCTCGCGCTGGCCCTGGCCGGGGATCGCCCCACACTCCTGGCGGAGTGCGGGGCCACGGTGGGCTCGGTCCGGACGGGCTACCGGGTGGGCGAGTGGGGCGGGGAGGTGGGGCTGTGGCATCTGGCGCAGGCCGACCGGCAGGGCCAACTCCCCGAAGCTTTCGAGGCACACCTGCGCCGCTTGGACCGGGACGGCAACCGGTTGTGGCTGCCGGGTCTGACTGACCCACTGCAAGCCGCGGCGCTCGCGCAGACCTGGGAGCCGCTCGGCACGCTCCTGCAGACGATGGACCAGCACGCCGGCTACGACGTGATCGCCGACTGCGGGAGGGTTGTACTGAAACCGGGCGGGGTGCACACGTCGCTGTTCCCGGCCCCGTTGCTGTGGCGGGCTGACCTTGTACTCCTGGTGGTGCGCGACACGATCACGTCGGTAGCGCAGACCAGCCCTGTGGTGCGTGCGCTCAAGGAGGCGCTGGAGCAGCACGGCACCGGCGTGGACGCCCTGCGGCTGCTCCTGGTGAAGGACCAGGCGGGGAACCTGTCGTCCAACGAAATCGGGGCCCGGCTGCAGGTGCCGGTGGTGGCGGCACTTCCCTGGGACGAGAAGGCCGCTCGGCTGTTCACCCATGGATCGGCCCGAGCGCCAAAGCTGTCGGCGCTGTCCCTCGTCAAGCAGGCGCGGGAGGAGTCACGGCGAATCGAGATCGATGTCCGCACACGGCGTGTGCGGCTGGGGATGGCGCTGGCAGGGATGTCCTCCTCCGTGGTAACCGGACTCGTTCAGCGCCTCGCCTCGCATCGGGGGCGGGTGTCGGTCGATGGCTGACCAGCAGATCAACGGGCACAGCCGGGCCGCCTCCCCGCTGCAGGGTGTGCTGCGTCACGCGCTTCGGCCCAAGGACGAACAGGCTCCCGGTAGCCCGCCCTCAAGCCATGTGCCGGGCGGGCACCGTTCGCCGCCCGGCAAAGAGCCGGGGCCGGAGTCGACCGTGTACGTGGCGACTGCCCCTGGTGCCCTGCCGGTTGCCTGGTCGGTGATCAAGGCTCTGCAGGACGCAGTGGCCACCGACATCGTGGAAGCGGACGAGAAGCACCCGCTGCCGACGGAAGCCGACCGTGAGGAGCGGGCGGTGTCGATGGTGGCGCAGCGGGTTTCGGCATGGGCGGTGGCGCATGCCCGGTCTGCTGCCCCGCTCACCACTGGGCAGCTGAACCAGGTCCGTCAGGCGGTCCTGGACTCCATGCTCAAGGCCGGCCCGTTGCAGGCTTTCCTGGATGATCCGGATGTGGAGAACGTCGTGGTTCACGGCGACCGGACCACGGTGGACTACTACAACCGGCCGACCGAGGAGGTCGGTTCGGTCGCGGCGACGCATGAAGATCTCATTGACCTGGTCAACCGTCTCGCGCAGCGTTCCGGGCACGGCGAACGTCTGCTGTCGCCGGCCACGCCGATGGTTCACTTCCGGCTGCCCGACCGGTCGCGGGCCGTGGCGACCACGCTTTCGGGGCCGCCGTTCCTGGGTATCCGGCGTCACCGGGTCATGGATGCGCGCCTGCATGACCTCGTAGATCTCGGCATGATCAGCCCTGCGCTCGGCGCGTTCATCCATGCGGTGGTCCTGGCCAAGAAGTCGCTGCTGATCTCCGGGAACATGGGGGCGGGTAAGACCACGTTGCTGCGGTCGGCAGCGCGGGAGATCCCGGCCGGTGAGCGAGTGATCACGCTGGAGACGGACCGGGAGCTCTACCTCGATGAGGATCCGCCCACCGGCGCCCACTTCGTGGCCATGGAAGCGCGGGAGTCCAACGGTGAGGTCGGCCGGGACGGCCGGCTCTCCGGTCAGGTCACGATCGCGGACATGTATCCGACCACTTTGCGGATGCTGGCCAGCCGCGTGATCGTCGGTGAGGTCCGTGGTGTGGAGGCCGTCTCCATGCTGGACGCCATGAGCTCCGGTGGCCGCGGCTCGATGTGCACCTTGCATGCCGACTCGCCGCGGCTGGTGCTGCCGCGGCTCACCCAGCTGTGCCGTCCTGCCGGCATGGGCCGCGAGGAGATCCATGAGCTGATCGCGAACTCGGTGGACTTCATCGTCTATGTACAGCAGATCGACGAGACGGCCCGGGGTGGCCGGCGGCACCGGTTCGTCTCGCACTTGTGGCAGATCACCCCTGGCGAGGCCGGATCACCGTCGTTCACCGAGGTCTTCGCGCCCGATCCGGAATCCGGCGAACCGCGGGCTGTGCCGCAGCTACCGCCCAGCGGGGAGTGCATGGAGCAGCTGGTGGACATCGGGTTCGACCGGCGATGGCTGGAGCCGGTCCACGGCCGCTGGCACAAAGAACTGAAAGTGGTGAAGCAGCGATGAGTCTTGGCCAGCTGTCCCTGCTGGGGTTCGCGTGCGGGGTGTTGCTGCTGGGCGGGTTCGCCCTGATCTGGCGTGGCTGGCGTCCGGGCGAGGAGAACCCGGCCCGTCGCCCGTCGGCCTTGCGTGCTCGGATGGAGCAGGTCCGTGCGTCAATGCCTGATGCATGGGCACGGCGCTACCGGTGGATCGCACTTGGTGCGGGTATCGCGACCGTGGTGGTGTGGGTGGCGACCGGGCGGCCGGTCCATGGTCTGATCGCCGGCGCGGTCGTGCTCGGGTTCCCCTGGATCTGGCATCCGGCGTCAACGTCGGACCGGCAGATCGAGCGGCTTGAAGGGCTCGCGGAGTGGCTGCAGCAGCTCGTCAGCGTGCATGAGGCCGGGACGTCCCTGGAACAGGCGATCCGTGCCTCGGCGGCGCGGGCTCCGCTGGCGGTACGGGAACCGGTCCGGCTCCTGTCCGCACGGCTGCGGACGGGGGTCTCTCCTGCCCAGGCGTATACCGCGTTCGGTGAGGAACTCCGCGACGGGGACAGCGACAACGTGGTGCTTCTCTTCCTCAGCCACATCAAGGACCGAGGTGACGGACTCGGGTTCGCGCTGAGCGAGATGTCCGAGCTGACCGGTGCGCGTGCCAGGGCATTGCGCACAGTGGATGCCGACCGCGCCAAGGTCCGTACACAGACCCGCTGGGTGGGGATCATCTCTCTGATCCTGGCATCGGTGTTTGTGTTCAACCCCGACTACGGGGCGCCGTTCTGGACGGCTGGGGGACAGCTGTTCCTGATCGTGTGCGCAGGTGTGTTCGTCGCGGCGCTGGTGCTGCTGAGGGTGATCGCATCGGCTCCGCCCACCCCGCGGCTGCTGGTGTCCAGGAAGGCGGAATCATGATGATGCTGTCGACGCCAGCATTGCTGTGCGGCGCCATGGTGGGCGGCGGACTCGTCCTGGTCGCCCGTCAGCTGCTGCCCGGCCGCCCCGATCTGGGCGCGGTGCTGGACCGGATGGAGACGACCGAGATCTCCTCACCCCTCGCGGCCCCGGGCACTGACAGTTCGGTCCGCTCCCGGAGCGACACCCTGACGCTGCAGGTGGGCGCCGCAGTGCTGGCCCGCAACTCCGTTCCCATGGCAATCCCCCGCCGGGACCTGGACCTTCTGGGAATCCCGGTTGCCAAACACGTGGGTGACAAAGTCGTCGGGGCGGCCGGGGGGCTGGTACTGCCGCAGCTCGGCGGGGCGCTGCTCGCCCTGGCAGGGACAGGGGTGTCGCTGGCCGTCCCGCTGTTCGTGTCACTGGCGCTGGCAGCGTTCATGTGGTTCAGCGCCGACACGAACGTCAAGGCGAAGGCCCGCCGGGCACGCCGAGAGTTCAGGTACGGGGTGGCGTCCTTCATGGAGCGGGCGCGGCTGGAGCGTGGAGCGAAAGCGGGGGCTGAGGCTGCACTGCACCGGGCGGCGGCCGTGGGCGACACCTGGGTCCTGTCCAGGATCAGGTCCACGCTCGATCACGCGAAGCTGGCCGGTATCCCGCCGTGGGAAGCTCTCAAGACCCTGTCCGAGCAGCTGGACGTTCCCGAACTGGCTGCCCCTGCCGAGACGTTCTCCATGGCCGGCGGCGAAGGGTCGTCCATTCAGACCGCCCTGGGGAAGCAGGCCACCGCGCTGCGTGGCCGTCTGCTGACCGACGAGCAGGCCGAAGCGAACTCGGCATCCGAACGGTCCGTCATCCCAGGAACGATCATGTTCGCGGTGGTCATGGCGATCATCGCGTTTCCAGCCGGCTACATCCTGCTCAGCACCTGATCCACCAGCGGGTCCGCCCGCTCAGCACACATCAGATCAACGGAGGGGACAGATGAACCAGCACAACGAGGACACCAACGCGGGCGGCACCATCCGCCGGCGGATCCGCAAGGCCCTCACGGAGCGCCGCCAGGCGATGTTCGGTCCGCTGGGTGATCTCGGCATGGAAACACTGGAGAAGATGATCCTGGCAACTGTGGTCATCGGCTGCGCCGTGGCATTCGTCGCCGTGTTCGGCACGAAGTTCCAGGAACTCCTCGCCTCCTTCCAGGCGGCGTTCTAGCCGATGAGGCACCAGCCATCATCCGGGCGCCGCCGTCGGCGGGCCCGGACACGTGCAGCCGGGAGGGACGACGGGATGAGCACCCTGGAGCTCCTCATCGTCGCCCCTCCCCTGGTCCTGGTGCTCGCCGCCCTGCTGCAGGTGGGCCTGTACTACCTCGCCGAGAACAACGCCCACACCGCTGCCCGCAAGGGTGCGACCGCGGCCAGCGCGTACGAAGCGTCGCTCGCGGACGGGACCGACCGGGCCCGCCAGTGGATTACGCAGGTCGGCGTCGTCAAATCGGCGACGGTCTCCACGGCGGGCTCAACCGCGGACCGGGTCCGCATCACCGTGCGCGGCAACGTCTTCTCGATGGTGCCCGGTATGCAGCTGACGGTGGCACAGAGCGCCGAGCAGCCCGTCGAGCGGGCCGACGTGACGCCATGACCACATCCACACGGTGCGTGGCACCACGGGGGAAGAGGACAGGATCCGTGAGCAGAACCACGGGCGATCGGGGCAGTTACACCCTGGAGTCCTTGCTGTGCCTGATGGTGCTGCTCCCGGTCCTGGGCCTGATGGCGGCGTGGGGGCTCGCCGGGGTGTTCGACAGCTCGGTCGACAACGCCGCCGCCGCGGCGTCTCGCGCCGCCTCCCAGGCTCCGGACGCTGACACTGCGTCTCAGCGCGGCCGGGCCGCGGCCGAGGCAGCGCTCACCCAGGACAAGCGGAACTGCACCGCACGCCACATCAGCATCGACACCTCCGGGTTCTCCCGGCCTGTCGGCGAGCCCGCATCGGTGACCGCGACTGTCACCTGCACAATCCCGCTTGACCAGCTCGCGGTGCCGGGCCTGCCCGGCACCAAGACCCTCAAGGCCAGTTCCACCAGCGCCCTGGACCAGTACGCCGACCGGACGGAATAGAGACGATGCCGCCCGCACACCAACCACCAGGCCGGGGACGAGGACGTCGCGGCCGACAGCTGCGCGGACAGGACGACGGGTCGGTCACCATGTTCTGGCTCGTCTGCTCAGTCGCACTGATCGGCATGCTGGCCCTGCTCGTCGACGGCGGGGGCATCCTGCGGGCCAAGGCCCACGCCGATGACCTCGCCGCAGAAGCAGCCAGGTCCGCAGGCCAGCAGATCAACCTTTCCCAGGCGATTCCCGGCACCGCGATCGTCATCGATCCGGACGCAGCCCAGCAGGCCGCAGAGGCGTTCCTGTCCCAGGCAGGGGTCCACGGCACCGTCACCGTCAGCGCGGACGGTACCCACATCACGGTCGACGTCACCGGCACTTACACCACCGTGATGGTTTCGGCCGTCGGCTACACCGATGTACCGATCACCGGCCACAGCAGCGCCGAGCTCGTACGCCAGATGGAAGGCTGACCGCCCATGCCGCCCACACGTCTCCCCCTGCTCTGGGCCCGCGCCCTCGCCAGTCTGGCCGCCCTGACCCTGCTGGTCGTCGGCGCACCGTGGCTGCTGTTGCGCGCGGGAACCCTTCCTTCGGGCATCCCGAGCGCCGGCACCATCGGCGATGCCCTGACCGCACCGGACGACGGGCACGTGCTGTTCACCGTGCTCACCCTCGCCTGCTGGGCGCTGTGGGCATGGTTCGTGGTCTCCCTGGTCCTCGAAGCCGTATCCGTCCTCGGCCGGGCACGGCTGCCCCGGATCCGGGGGTTCGGGTCCGGGCAACGGCTGGCCGGCGTGCTGCTCGGCGGACTGCTCATGCTCCCGTCGGCGAACGCGTTCGCGGCAACCCCGGCCGCAGCCGCAACCGCCCCCGCACACATGCCTCTCCAAACAGGGCAGAGCCCGGCCTCCGCGGCCACGCCCGCTTCTCAGACCACCGGCCCCATTCACACCGTCGGCGCCACAGGTGAGACGGTCTGGGATCTCGCGGAGCAGTATCTCGGTGACGGCCGACGCCACACCGACATCCGGGCCCTCAACCCGGACCTTCAGCACGCGTTCCTCACCGAAGGAACCCGCGTCAGGCTGCCCGCCGACGCCCTCCTTCGCTCGGCCGCCACGCACGCTGAAGCCTCCGGTTCCGCCGCTTCCGGCAAGACCACCAACCGCGAACAGGACAAGGCAAAGGACTCCGCTTCATATACCGTCCGGCCTGGCGACTACCTGTCAAAGATCGCCGACGAACAGCTCGGTGACGGGGACCGGTGGCCCGAGCTGTATGAGGCGAACAAGGGCGAGGAGCAGCCGAACGGGCAGGTCTTCGACGATCCTGACCGGATCTATCCGGGCCAGGAGATCGCGCTGCCCGGCCGCGGCTCCGATTCTGTGGACAAGCCGCCCGCCCGGGAGGAACACGAATCATCGAAGCCGGCCGAGAAGGACCCTGCACCGCCGCCGCAGCCGGCCCCGGATGCCGAGCCGTCGGCGCCCGCCACCCCTTCCCCCGACCAGAGCCGGACGGCGGATCCGTCTGCCACGGTGACGCCCTCCCCCGCCGCGAAGACGCCGGCGCCCGGCAAACCGGCGCCGGAAGCCACCGCCGCCGAGGGCGAACAGACGACCACTGGGATGCGGGCCGGCATGGTCGGCCTGGGAGCCACCGGAGTCCTGGCCGCCGGACTGGTGGGCACCCTGGCCACCCGGCGGATCCTGCAGCAGCGCCGCCGCCGCCGCGGCCGCCGCATCCCGATGCCCTCCGGCCAGTCCGCCCTCACGGAAATCGCGCTGCGCAGCGCGGACGCTGGCGAGGAGCTGACCATGCTGGACCGGGCGCTGCGTACGGCGGCGGCGGCCCTTGCCGAGGAGAACCGGCGGCTTCCCGCCCTGGCCGCGGTGCAGCTCGGCATCGAGGGGGCCCGGCTGCACCTGGACGCGCCCGCCCCGGCGGTCGCCCCGTTCACCACCGATCCGTTGCAGAGCGCGGTGTGGTGGTGCCCGGCGGACTCCGGTGAACTGCTGCCCCCGCAGGAAAGCCGGGAGGTGGATCCGCCCTATCCGGGGCTGGTAGCGCTGGGCGAGGACGACCAGGGCGCGATCGTGCTCGTCGACCTGGAGCACACCGGCGCGCTCCATCTCACCGGCCGGCTGCGCGGCGAGGTCCTGCGGACCCTCGCGCTGACGCTGGCGCTCTCACCGCTCGCCGAGCAGCTCGACATCGCGGTGGCCGGAGAGGACACCGCTCCCGGACTGGCGATGCTGGACAGCGACCGGGTCACCCCGTATCCGGACCTGACCGACGCGGTACAGGCTCTGCAGGCCCATCGCGCGGAGCAGCAGCAGGCCCTGGACGGGCTCGGTGACGGGGGCGACGGTGCGGACATGCCCGTGGCGGAGATGGGCGGGCTGTGGCCGCTGGTCGTCGTCGCGGATCTGGATTCCTGCCCGGCACCCGAGGGAACCCGGGATGTGCTGTGGGAGGTGCTGGGTCAGCAGCCTCGGTCGGCGGTGGCCGTGGTCACGAGCAGCACCGCCGTGCCGGAGGCAGCGGGCGAGGCGTGGTCGGTGGATACGGATCTGCCGTACGTCACCGTTCCGGGCACCTCGGTCAGCGTCGCACTGTCGGTGTGCTCCGATACCGAGTACGCCGGCATCCTGGATGTCGCGCTGACCGCGGACGCACCCGGCGATGTACCCGCCCCGGCGCAGGGGCCGGCCGCAGCCGCGGAGTCCGTGGAAAGTCAGCAGCTCTCCCCCGTTGTCCCTTCGGAGACCAAGGCACCTTCCGCACGTGAGGCCGCCGAGCCGGCCGGCAGGCCGGGGCTGATGGCCGCGTTCGCCGACCTTGAGGACGACGGCACCGACGAGGACGAGGAAAACCCTGCCGCCCCGCCCGCCGGCCCGGAGAGCGTGCCCGGACCGGAGCCGCTGCCCACCGCATCACCGTCCCCCGGAACTCCCGTCCTGCCGTCGCTGTCCAGCCCCGCCCCCCGGGTCAGCTCGCGGATTCCCGACCCCGTCGGCCCGGAAGAGGCCACGCCCGCCCGCGACGCGGTTGTCCCTCTTCCTGAGCAGCCCGACGGATCCGGCGCCGCTGGCGGCCCGGACCGCCCGCTGGTGCAGGTCCTCGGGACAGTCGATCTCCTCGGCGCCAACGGCACCGTCAAGTCCAACCGGCGCACCCTCGCGCTGGAGATGACGGCCTGGCTGGTCCTTCACCCCGGGGCGAACCACCACCAGCTCGACGAGGTCCTCGCACCCGGCGGAATCGTCACCCGCGACACACGCAACACCCGCCTCGGAGACGTCCGCAGGTGGCTGGGCGCCGACGCACAGGGCAACAAGCACCTCCCCCACGTGAGCACCCAGCCCGACAAGCTCTACCGGCTGGCCGATGTGGACTGCGACTGGAACCACTTCCAGCAGCTGGCTCACTCCGGCCGAACCGCCGACGGCCCGGTCGGAGAGCAGCTGCTGCGCCAGGCGCTGGAACTCGTCCACGGCCGGCCGTTCTCCGGCATCCCGTCCCGCCGTTACGCGTGGGCGGAATCCCTGGCCCAGGAAATGATCTCCGGGATCGTGGACGCGGCCGACGACCTCGCGGAGCGGTACCTCGCCCGCGGGGACGCACGCGACGCCCTGTGGGCAGCCACCCGCGGCCTGACCGTCGCGCGGGAAATGGAATGTCTGTGGCGCCACAAGTTCCGGGCGCTGTCACTGCTCGGTGAAGAAGCCGCACTCGAATCGTCGGTCCGGCAGCTCGACGAACTTCTCCTGGAGCTGGGCTCGTCCATGGACGAGCAGACGGAGCAGGTGCTCCGCATGCTGTAGCAGGCCGGGCCGTCAGCTCCCTCTGCGCGAGGAACGACGGCCGAGGAGCGCCTCACCCGAGGCTGCGCGGGGTGCCGGTGAACGGCGCAGGCCCTGCACTTCCGAGCGAAGTGCAGGGCCTGCGCCGTATCGGCCAGTTACAGGAAAAGCGCACTGACCCAAATGCTGACCCAGCTGGAAAATTGCAGCTCAGCGCGTGCTGGCATACGGCTGTGCGCACCAGGGGTCGAGGTGTCCGGACGCGGCAGCGCACATGTCACGTCACGCCGATTCCTTCCGCTTGGACTTGGCGGCCTGACGCTCCTCGGACGCTTTGGCGAGCCATCCGGGGTCGGCTTTGTTGATGAGGTCACGAAGATGCTGGACGTTGATGCCTGACTCTCGGGCAACGGCGGAGACGTGGCCGTACTGCGTCGATTTCATGGCTTCGGTGACGGCAGCTTCGTACAGCTCGGTCCTGTAGCCGTCGGCAACCTTCTCTGCCTTCTCGACCCGTTTCCGCAGTGCTGCAAAGTCCGGTTTACTCATGGGAGCGAGAGTGACACACCAACCACCACACTTCAAGTTTCACTGAAAGTTTGGCCGCTGCTACGGCCTCCCTCGCTGATGTCCGAGTTCGCCGCTTCGACCACCACCCGGCAGGCCGGCGACTCCGCGCGCGACACGCGTGGGATGTGCAACTCCGTCATCGACGCGCGAATCAGTTCCATCACTGGCTGGTGAGAAAGCGTCATGGCCCCATGCTGCCCCCGGCAGCCCAGCCAGGAGCCCTGAACGGGAGAACGAGTGCGTGATTCGTGCCCGACCGCCGCACCGGCCTGTTCCGCCCCGGCCTGCGCGTCAAGGGCGTCCGACGCGCCCGGCGTCTTCGAACTCACCTGGGACGAAACGGCCGGGCCACCTGGCAGTACAGGCCGGAGATAGTCCGCGGCGCGCAGCACGTCGTCTGGCGCCGCATCAGCGGACACGACATCTTCACCGGCCCCTGACGGGCGGTGGCGGCGTTCCAATTGGAACGCGAGGGAGCGTTCGAGTCTCGGGTGGCGCGCGTGGTCAAGGAGATTCGAGTGCACTGCATCGTCGGTGCGCGGAGTGCGGCGTCTGCTTAAGGTCGGTGAGGGGCGGGACGGTTGTGGTGGCGCCGGTACGGGAGGCCTGGAGGGCTGCGTGGGCGGCGAGGACTGCGTGCAGGCCGTCGTGGAGGGTGGCGGTGCGGTGGCTGTGGCCGACGAGGATCAGGTCGCGGAAGGCTTCGTGTTCGGCGGCGAGGGGTTCTTGTTTGGGGATCGCATAACGGGTGACGTCGCCTTCGGTGACGCCGCGGAATGCGGCGAGCGCTTCCCATTGGGTGCGGGTGGAGCCGTTGGCCCAGTAGGAGAGGTCGGCGGTGAGGGTGTCGGCGACGAGGATGCCGTGGTCGCCGGTAACGACGGTGGTCCGTTCCTTGAGCGGGGAGACCCAGGTGACCTGATGGTGGGTGATGGTGCCGTCGGTCAGCTGCCCGAGGGCTGCGAGGAGATCTTCGTGGGGCCGCCCGCTGCGGTGGGCGGTGCGGGCGGCGATCGAGGTGTAGCGGGTGCCGGTGATCCACGCGGTCAGGTCGAGGTCGTGGGTGGCCAGGTCGTGGATGACACCGACGTCGGTGATCCGTACCGGGTAGGGGCCGGTGCGGCGGGTGGCGATGGAGAAGACGTCTCCGAGCTGGCCGGCTTCCAGCCGCTGGCGCAGCGCGATCAGTGCGGGGTTGAAGCGCTCGATGTATCCGACTGCGGCCGGGACTCCGGCGGTGTGGAATGCCTGGGCGAGCCGACGGGCTGAGTCGGGGTCACCGGCCAGCGGTTTCTCGATGAGGGTGGGGATGCCGGCGGCGGCGAGGGCGGTGCCCAGCGGTTCGTGCAGCAGCGTGGGGCAGGCCAGGACCGCGTAGTCGAGGCCGATCCGCAGCAGCGCATCCAGATCCCCCACCACGGGGATGCCGTCGGCGGCGCGGTAGCGGTCGCCGTGCGGATCGAGCGTGCCGACCAGCTCGACGCCGTCCAGGGTCTGCAGGACACGAGCGTGGTGGCGGCCCATCCGGCCCAGTCCGATCAGGCCAGACCGCAGCGCAGGGGCGCTCATGCGGCACGCTCCGTGGCATGGGCCAGTGCGATCACGGCGTGAGCGACGTCGTCGATCTGCGTGCCGGTCAGATCGGGGTGGACCGGAAGCGAGAGCACCTGCTGAGCGGCGGCTTCGGTGTGCGGGAGGTCGGCGGCAGTGGTGTAGGCGGGTGAGCGGTGGAGCGGGATGGGGTAGTGGATGCTGGTGCCGATCCCTGCCTGGTTCAGGTTCTGGGCGAACGTGTCGCGGTGGCCCAGGCCGGGGCCAATGCGGACGGTGTACTGGTGCCAGACGTGGCCGACTCCCTCTGCTGCGGTGGGCAGGGTCAGACCCGGCAGGCCGGTGAGGCGTTCGCCGAGCCGGGTCGCGTTCGCGCGGCGGCGTTCGGTCAGGGCCGGGAGTCGGCGGAGCTGGCTGCGGGCGATGGCGGCGTTCACGTCGTTCATCCGGGCGTTGGTGCCGACGATCTGGTGGTGGTAGCGCCGTTCCATGCCCTGGTTGCGCAGCAGCCGCAGCGTACGGGCCAGGGCCGGGTCGGCGGTGGTAATCAGGCCGCCCTCGATCGACTGCATGTTCTTGGTCGGGTAGAAGCTGAAGCATCCCGCGGTCCCGAAGGTGCTGGCCGGTCGGCCGGCGAGGGTCGCGCCGTGGGCCTGGGCGGCGTCCTCCACCAGAGCAAGATGGTGCCGCTGGGCAACGGCGGTGAGTTCGTCCATCGCGGCGGGGTGTCCGAAGAGGTGGACGGGGATCACCGCGGTGGTGCGTGGGGTGATCGCGGCCCGGACGGCGTCGGGGTCCAGGCAGAAGGTGTCCGGGGTGATGTCGGCGAAGACCGGGACGGCGCCAGCGAGGCGGACGGCGGCTGCTGTGGCGGCGAAGGTGAAGGAGGGCACGATCACCTCGTTGCCGGGGCCGATGCCCAGTGCGAGGAGGGTCAGCCACAGGGCGGAGGTCCCGGAGTTGACCGCGACGCACTGGCGGCCGTCGACCAGGTCCGCGAACTCGTTCTCGAAGGCAGCGACCTCGGGGCCCTGGACGAGGTGGCCGGATTCGAGGACGCGAACTGCGGCGGCGATGTCGGTCGCGTCCAGGCGCGGCGCGGCAGCCGGGATCGGTGGTGTGTGCACGACGGTGTTCCTTCCGGCAGACGCCTGTACGCCGACCGGAAGGGTGGCGGGGCGTCAAGTCTGGTGTGGGGTGGTGTCGAATCCGTGGTGCAGGTAGACGGTGGTGCCCTGGGTCAGGGCGCGGGAGCAGGCGTGCAGGCGGCGGGCCATGTGCGGGGCGAGGAGGGTGTCCCACTGTTCGGGGGTGGCCAGCCGCCATGCGGTGAGCTCGTCGGTGTCGAGGTGAATGCGTGTCTGGGCTTCGCGCTCGGTGATCGGGCCGCCGTCGAACAGGTAGTTGGCCAGCGGGGGGCGGCCGTCGCTCTGCTCGGGTACCCAGTCGACGGCCAGCAGACGGCCCGGCGTGAGGTCGATGCCGAGCTCTTCCTTGGCCTCGCGCTGAACTGTCTGCAGCGGGTCTTCTCCCGTGTCGAGTCCGCCGCCGGGGATCTCCCAGGTGTCGGTACGGTAGGACGGCTGGACCAGGAGAATGCGTCCGGCGGCGTCGTGGATGATGGCTCCGGCTCCGGAGATGTGCTTGGGCAGGGAGGCGTAGTACTCGGCGGGAGGAAGATGCGCGGTGCTCATGAGGCGGGACGCTAACCGCACCACCCGCACGGTCCGGGGCGCATCCCCGCTCTGGCACAGAATAGTGACAAACCGGTGTGATTCTCACTCCAGCGGCACGGCCTGGCTCTCAGCGGCCAGTTCGTCGCCGTCACGCCGGTAGGCACGCCAGCACGTGGTGCAGCGCAGCGATGGGTCCAGGGTGTGGCCACACCGGCACACCCAGCCCACCTGACGGGCCGGGTTCCCGATGACCAGGCCGTACGCGGGGACGTCCCGGAGCACGACTGCGCCCAGCGCGACCAGGGCGTGCGCGCCGACGGTGACTCCGGGGGCAATCACGGCCCCGGCGCCGATCGTCGCCCCGGTGTTGATGGTGACGGGGCGCCGGGTCCAGTCGTCGGGGCCCTTGCGCTGGCCGTCGGGGGTGGTGGCCCGCGGGGCCGGGTCCTCCAGGAGGAGAACGCCGGGGCAGATCATCGCCTCGTCGGCCACGCTCGCGCCGAACACGCCTGCGTAGTTGCCGATCTTCACGTGGTCGCCGATTGTGCTGCCGCTACCGACGAAAGAACCCTTGCCCAGGGTGCAGCTGGCGCCGACAACCGCGCCGTCAGCGATCTGAGCCTGATGCCACAGCCGTGTCCCCTCCCCGGCCCTCGCGCCGTCGTCGATCCACCCGAGTTCCGGTGAGGGTGAACGAGAGGGGAATTCCTGATCCATGGGGGTGCTCCGTTCGATGATGGCGGGCAAGCGGCGGGCCAGATCGGCAGGGGTGGCGGCGTCGGATAGGGCCCGGTCGGGGACGGGTATGCCGGTGGCCTGTTCGACGGCCACCACCAGGGCGAGGCGGTCCAGCGAGTCCAGCCCCAGGTCGCGGAAGTCAGTGTCCGGTCCCGGATCGGTGTGTTCGGGACGGATCTGCCGGACGGCGCGCAGAACCTTCTCCAGAAGGTCTGTGTCGAAGGCTGCGGTCATCGCAGAGCCTCAAGGCGGCGGGCGAGCGCGAACAGCGCGGGTACGGCCTCGATGACCGGGGCCCGCTCCCACAAGCGCCGCACCGCTGCCCCCGCCTTCGAGTCCTCGTCCAGCAGGGCGCGCAGCGCTAGGCCGGTGAAGGCGGCGAACTCGGCCTGCTGGGCGGGCGCAAGGTGCCCGCCCCCTTGCTGCAGGTGCTCCAGCAGTCCCTGGGCCGCGCCCTGGGCCAGGACGTCGTCGATGCGCGGGGCCACCATCGGCCGCAGCGCCCGGTATGGGTGGGCGTCCAGGCTGCCCGGTGCGGTGATCTCGTCGGCGACCAGTTCCGCCAGGCGCGGGGCCAGTAGCACCCCGCACCGGTAGGTGGCTGTCGCCACCAGGACCGACGATTCACCGGTGCGGCCGATCAGCGGCAGGTGGTCCAGGGTGTAGGGGCGAAGCCCCGTACGGGTGTCCAGAAGAGAGGCTGCTCCCAGACGCGGGTCCATGAGCGAGGCTGCGTCGGTGGCGAGCACGGCGACCTCGTCCAGGGCCGGGGGCTGTTCGGGGTCGGCGTCCAGAGTCAGCCGGTTCGTGCCGCCGAGATACAGGGCGCCGTCTGTGCGGGGGACCAGGTGGATGCCGCAGGCGAACGCGGCGTTCGGGGTCCGTACCACCTGCTCCGCCTCCACCGCAGGGGCGTTCAGACGTGCGCTCACCCCGCGGCCGGCCAGGATCGGTGGCACACCCAGCGGGCGGCCGCGCTCCGGCAGCAGCGCCGGGATGCCGCACCCCGCGGCCAGTACAACCTCCCGCGCCCGGACTGTTGCCCCGTCCGTACAGGCCACGGTGCCCACGCCGACCGCCGTGGCCGACTCGGAGATCCAGGTGGCACGGGGGTGCTGGTCGACGGCACGGGACAGGGCTTCCATCAGAGCCGCGCTGTCGACGCGGGCCTCGGTGGGCAGCCACAGAGCGCCCGCCGAGGAAGCGGGGGCGCACAGTGCGGGGATGCTCGACGCGTCGTGCTCCTCGACGTGGTGCCCGGCCGCCCGGGCGGCCGCCGCGATCGGGGCCAGGCTGAGGCGGCGGCCGGCCGGGGCGAGGACCCAGGTTCCGGCCGGGGCCTGGACGGTGCCGCCGCCCATGCCCTCGATCCGCTCCAGCCAGGCCGGGTAGGCATGGTGGGCGGCCAGCCGCTCGGCCGTCTCCAGCCCGGCCCGCTGCGCGTCCTGGTGCGGCTCCAGCTCGGAAAAGGTGGAGAGCATCGCACCGGCCGCGCGGGTGCCCTGCCCCCGGTGGGCGCCGGCACGCGGCCCCACCACGGTCACGTGCACGCCGCAGTGCAGCAGTTCGACGGCCACCGCGAGACCGACGACTCCGGTCCCCACCACGGCCACGTCCACCGGCTCACGCATTGCCCCGCCTCCCCACCGCGTTCAGGGTCTGGTGGGCGGGGGCGGCAGGGTCGAACGTCGCCTTGGCCTGCGTGATCCAGCGGCGGGTACCGTCCGCGAGGCCCTGCTGGTATCCGAGCGCGGTACGGCCGTGGGCGATACGCCGCTGGTCGACGACCAGCAGCTGCCCGCGCCCCAGAGTGACCGCGACGGTGGTTTCCGCCAGCGCCGCAGCAAAGCGCTCCAGCACCGCGGTGCGGCCGGCATTGCGCGGGTCGCGGAGCATCTTTCCCGCCCAGCGAACCCAGACCGGCTGTCCCTCCTCGTCCTCCAGCACGGGGAACGGCATTCGCCGCGCACCGACACCGCGCAGGTCCTCGGCCTGCCCCTCGAAGAACACCGGTTCCCTCAGCGCTTCGCGGTCGGCCTCATCCAGCCGGGCCATCGCGGCCCGGAGGTCCCCCAGCAGAGAGGCACCACCACCGGCCGGGTCGGCCCGGAGAACCAGCAGACTCGTGTACTCCGGAACGCACTCCACGTTCGGGGCGTCGATGTGCAGGGCCTGCGCGCCCGTGCCGCCGAACGACGCCGCGTCCTTTGCCGCGCTGGTCTCCTCCCCGATCCACAGCCAGCCATCGCCCTGCCGGATCGAGAAGAACGGGCAGCCGACCACGGCCAGCACACCGGCGGCAGCCACCTGCAGTTCCCCATCTTCCAGCGCGGCGGGCAGCGCCAGTAAGGCCCATCCCGGCGAGGACGGACGGCTACGGTCCAGCCGCTCGGCAAGCGCCCCCAGCAACACCTCCGCGCCACCACCGGTGAGTACCCTGCGGGCGGCCGCCACGTTCCCCGCACTCCACCGGTGCTCTTCCATCTGCGTCGTGCAGGCCGCGGCCAGCGCGACCGCGAGCGTCCTCGGCAACACCAGCCGGACCGGATCCTCAACCGGGACCGACTGCGCCTGCGCCACGGTCGCCGGGGCGACAGCGCTGGGCTCGGTGATCTGGGACATGAAAACCTCCCGTAAATGACGGATGCTGCTGCTTCCCCCGGCGGAGGGCCGCCGGGACATCCCTAGAACACACGCACGAAGCGGTGGCCGGAACCCGGTGAAGACCGGTACATAGCGGCGGCCACCGGCACTGTTCCCGGCGCGCTGCGGCAGGGCGACCGGCGGAAATCCGGTGCACGGCCCGTCGAATTCCGGTGAAGAACACGGGCCCATACCGTCGAATGCCCCGCGCACCTAATCTGAGAGGTTCGGAATCGAATGCGCGGAGGCACCTATGGGCCGGCCCCGGCTCGATCAGCGAGAACCCAATGAGCAACTGGTCCAGTGGCAGACCCGGGTGGGCATGACCAACGCAGCACTCGCCCGAGCCGTCACCAAACAGGCCAGGACTCAAGGGCACAGCGATATCAACCCCGACGAGTCAAGCGTGCGCAGATGGCGCAACGGCGAGGAACCCAGACACCCCGTACCCCAGCTCATCGCCGACGTGATCAGCGAACGAGCAGGCATATCCCTGTCCCCCGCCGACCTCGGCTTACCGGATCTCTCACCGGTGCCACAGGGGACCGGCCTTCCATGGCAGCCCGGCACCTCCATCCAGGCTCTACTCCACCTCACCCGGAGCGAAGTGATGCGTACGCACACACGCAACAGCGGCAGCGCCGCGCACGTACACAAGGGGAGCGCTCTCCTGGACCCGCTCCAGCAGTGGGCCACCGCCCCGGCATCCCCGATGACCGTGCCCGCCGGCCGCACGGGTGGACAGATCGGTGCAGCCGACGTCGAAGGCATCCGGGCCGTCACCGCGATGTACCGCGATGTCGACAACCGGCACGGCGGAGCCCTCTCCCGCAGGGCCGTCGTCGCACAGCTCAACGACGCCGTCTCCCTGCTCCACACCTGCACCTACACCGAAGCAACCGGCCGCGAACTGCTCTCAGCCGTCGCCGACCTCGGATCGGTGGCCGGCTGGATGAGCTTCGACGCAGACCACCACAGCAGCGCTCAAAAACTCTTCATCACCTCACTGCACGCCGCCGCCGAAGCCGGCGACAAGGCACTCGGCGCCCACATCCTGCAGTGCATGGCCCGCCAGATGTCACACCTCGAACGGTACGAAGACGCACTCGCCTTGGTCGACCTGGCCCAGTACGGAGCGCGCCGCCGCCTGTCACCGGCCACCTCTTCCATGCTGGCCAGCCTCGAAGCCCGCTTCCAGGCCATCCTGGGCAACCTCACCGACAGTGAAACAGCGGCTGGCCGGGCCGAGGACGCCTTCACCGGCATCGTCCCCGGCAACGAACCGACCCACATGACGTTCTTCGACACCGCTGAACTGTCCGCCACCATCGGCGTGGCCCATCAGATCGCCGCACGGCACAGCGAAGGCCCAGACCGTGCCCGCCGTGCGAAAGCCGGGGTTCACCTTATCCAGCATGCCCTCGAATCCCGCCCAAACCACCGCGTACGGAGCAAAGCATTCGATCACCTCGCTCTGGCCCGGACACATCTGACAGTCGGAGAACTCGAAGGCGCCCACCAGGAAACGATCCATGCCCTTGACCTGTTCGGAACGATCAACTCACACAGAGTCGGGGACCGGCTCACCGAACTGCACGACGAAGCACTGCCGTACGCCAAGAGCGCTCCGGCTATCGACCTCCGCGAACGGATCGCCCACGCCGTCAGGTGAGCACTGAACTCGTCTTGCTGGGGGTGGTGAGCCAGCCGCTGAGCGGATCGTCGTCGAGGATCCAGAAGCGATCCAGGAGACGGTCAGCCGGGTGTGCCAATTGGCACACCTTGCCCGAGAACTCGCCGGGTGGTGCGCTCCACCTCGGCACAGTCACGCGGAAGGGCCGGACTCCGAATTTTGGGAATCCGGCCCTTCCGATCACGCCGCAGCGTTTCCAGTGGAAACGTCAGGCCGCCAGGTCGACGAATCCAAGCTGCGTCATGATCTCGCTCGCGGTAGTCCACAGAGGGGGCGCAGTTCGGCAAGAGGATCGGCAGGGGGGCACTCGTCCTCGTACAGCTTCTTCGCGTCTGCCGAGTACCGGACGTACGGGAGCAACACAGAGCCATATTTGGCTTCGGCAAGCTCGGCAGCACGGCGGGCGGCTGCTTCCTTGTAGGTCGGGGCCGGCGTTCCGGTGAGGAGCATGTGGTTGAGGGGTGGGGCGTCCCGGCACGGAGCGATCGCGCCGACCGCGGATCCGGAGCAGTCGGCGACCATCGCCCGCGCCATCATCAGCTACATCGTCAGCATCAGCGACGCCCCCGGACGACGTCCTGCCGCTGCTCAACGCAGGGCATTGATCTCGGCGGATAACGGAAGGACCCGGCCACCCAGAAGGTGGTCGGGCCCGCACGCCGTTTCCATTGGAAACGCCGGTCAGGTCCGGTCGGGGAATCCGATGCTGGTCATCAGCTTCCGGTAGTCGACGGCCGGCACTGAGTTGGGCAGCAGGATGGGCAGAGGGCAGCAGTCGTCGTAAAGCTTCTTGGCGTCGGCGGAGTACCGGATGTAGGGCGCCAGGATTTCGCCGTACAGGGCTTCTGCGAGCGCCGTTGCCTTCCTGGCCGATGCTTCGGCGTAGCTGGCGGTCGGGGTTCCGGTGAGGATCAGGTGGTTGACCGTCGGGCGACCGGGCACCGACCGCCTGAGGCGGTTCTTCTCCCGGACGCGGTCCAGTTCCTCGAACAGCGGGACCAGTAGCTTGACGTCCTTCGGATCGGCCCGGACCGACGGGATGACCGAGTCGTCCTCGTCGAGCATGCGGATCACGGAGTAGACCATCTTCCCGTAGCTGGCGGGAAAGTCGAGCCAGAAGACGTCGTCTTCGTCGCCCTCGTAGCCGAGCAGGATCTCAGCGAACCAGTCCTGCCTGTCCGCGTCCTCGGCAATAGCCGTGTCCGCGGTGGACATCTCCTTGCAGCTGGGCACGACACGCAGGCCCGGGATGTAGGCGAAGGCGTCGTCGTCGTATCCGTCACCGATGCGGTAGCGGGCCGGCAGCGCCACCTCGTCCAGGGTCGCGGTTCCGTGAATGAGGTCGAGGACGGTCTTCCGCCCCTTCATCGCCTCTTCGTCGTAGCCGAGGATCGTCGTCGTAGACCGGTTGGCGTCGAAGTCGAAGATGGTGCCCTGGTATCCACGGAGCGCTGCTTCGGTCGACATGGACGTGGCGCTGGTGGTCTTGGTGGAACCGCCGCACTCAAGGATGAATGCGTAGATCTTGGGCCAGCGCCGCCCCCTGGGGCGAAAACGGGGTTCGACTGTGCGCGTCACTCGGTCTCTCCTGTGGTGTCCAAGCCAAGTTCCTTCTTCTCCCACGCGGTCTCCGGGGCGTACTGCGCGTGGTCCTGGAGGAGGCGGAGGTAGCCGGTCTCCCGGCTGCCCCACGAGTGCCGACGGGCTGCGGTGCGGAGCTCGGAGGCGGCGAGGGCACTCGCGAAGGCGGCGAGCCGCTGAAGTTCGCCGTTACCGGATTCCTGGACGGCGTTGAAGTACGAGCCGGCGTTCTGGTCGTCGATGCTGTGGCGTTCGGCTCGGCGGAGCCAGACCAGGGCGCGCTGCTGCGCGGCGGACTGCTGCGCCGGGGCCAGCAGGGCGCCGGTCATGGCCTTGAGGAGAAGATCGCTGTCGGCGGCGACGCCGGTGTCGACGGTCTCGACGAGGAGTTGACAGGCGGCGTCCCGGGCAGCGGCTGCGGTGCTGCGGTCTCGTTCGTACTGGTCAGCGGATGGTTTGGGCTGTTCCTTCTTCGGTGCTGTCCGGATCTTGGGGGCAGCATTTCCGGTGGAAACGGCCGTCGACGTGGGGGCCGGGCCGTTTCCATTGGAAACGGCGTCATCACTCCCGGTCGCGTCTGAGTCGGGCGTGTCCTCGGCCCGCCGCTGCCGTGCGAGGATCTGCGCCTGCGCCTCCAGCGGACGCATGCCGGCTTGGACCAGGGCCACGGCCTCCCGCTGGTCTTCTGCGCTCAGCTTCTGGAGCTTCTCCGCGTTACTGACGGCCAGGGTGCCATCCCGAAGCGCGTCCTGGACTTCCGGCTCCATCGCGAGGAGCTGCACGCGCTTCCAGACGGTGCCCTTGGAGATGGCTCCCTTGGCGGTCTCTCCGACCTTCTGCGCGATCTGCTCGTACGACAGTCCGCTGCTCCGCAGGGCCTCGTAGTGCTCCGCTTCTTCCAGCGGGCTGAGCTGTGCGCGGCGGAGGTTCTCGATGAGGGTGATGAGCCGGGCGTCCGCGACCTTGTCGTCCATCAGGACGCTGGGGATTTTCTCCCAGCCCAGGGACTGGACCGCGCGCCAGCGGTGCTCGCCGAAGAGAATGACGTTTGCAGCGGTGATCTTCTCCGCTGTCTCCGGGTAGTGCGTGAGCCAGATATCCACGGGAATGTGGGCGATGTTCTGAAGGAGGCCGACTTCCTCGATCGTGGCCGCGAGCTCCGCGACGCCCGACATGGCCCGCCGGTTGAACGGGTTGGGGCAGAGGTCCTTGGGGTGAAGCTCGACGGTGTCCCCGCTGCGGTCCTTGCCGCCCCGGTAGAACGCCTCTTCCTTGGACGGAGCCTCGGGGGCCCGCTTGGTGCTCGTTCGCTTGGGCCTTGGAAGGGTGGCAGCCATAGATTCTCCAGGACGACATGAAGGTACGGCCAGAGACTAGCCGTTTCCAATGGAAACGCTGGCCCCTCGCGCAGCCCGAGCAAGGGCAGTCAGGGGCCTGCCACGCACCGGTCTGCCGTTTCCAATGGAAACGGCGGGCCCCGTCTGAGGTCTGACGGAGGGCCACGGGCGCAACGCTTACGCCAACCTGCTGCCGTTTCCATTGGAAACGGCAGCAGACAGAACCTTAGAAACCTACCAAAACAGAAAAAGCCCTGCCCCCGGCGCGTGCCGGGGACAGGGCTTCGGTGGCGGAGAGCTGTGGGTCAGGGAGCCCAGGTTGCAGGACGTCAACTCGATGTACGGAAGCGGCATGACGGCCCATCTCCTTCCTGTTGCTGGTCGTGGCGGAACACCGCGACCGCCCCGGCCCGTGCTCTGCACGACCTTCGGCACACGGCCGCGAAGCGGATGGCCCGCGATCCGGAGCTGAAGTTGCACGAAGTACAGACGATCTTGCGCCACGCGCATATCAGCACCACCGAGCTCTACACGGCCGTCGGTCTGGACGATCTGCTGGACAAGCTCGGGGCCTACTACGCCCGGCCGGTTCAGCCGGTGTCGTGGCCGACGCAGTACGCCGCAGACGACATCGAGGCGGTGTTCGGTGCCGGGCAGTAAGGTCGGAAACAGCATGCGGCTCAAGGGCCCGACGACGAATCGGGTCCGCCGCCACGAGGCCGAGGCGCCTGTCCTGGACGGCATCTACACGCCGACCGCGATCCTTCCGGCTCCGCCTCCGTCGCCCTCCAGACCGCCACGCTCGCTGGGCGACTTCAGCACCGCGCCGGTGGAGGACATCGCCAACGTCGCGGCGGATCACTTCTCTCAGTCCGAGGCCCTGAAGTGGAAGCAGCGAGGCTCCATGCGGGCCTTCCTTGGTCACCTCGCCACCTTCCCCGGAGACACGTGGCAGGAGCGGTGGGAGGCTTCCGGCCACGACGAGGGACGGCCCGTCGGGGACGCCGCTGGTGACAACAGGCCCCTGCGCATGAAGCTGAACTGCGCGGCCGGCCAGGCGTTCGCCCTGCGGCTGGTGCGTCCCACCCTGTTGGGCTTCCGCTGCAACCGCTTCTCCCACTACTCGCCCTGGTTCCGTGACGTCGCCCAAGACCCCTTGCTGGAGGAGTTCTGCCGACGGGCCGACCTTCTGCCCATGAGCCAGGCCCGCCGGACCCGGACCAAGTTCGACGTCTGCTGCGCGTTGACCGTCTTCGGCATCGACCTGAAGGACCTGACCCCCGAGGCCCTGCTGCACTACGCCGTCGAGTCCCGCAAGCACGAGCTGGCCGGGGAGAAGACCAGCTTCGCCGGCACCCTGGCCTGGCCGATCCTGCACGAGATGGGCCACTTCCCGGCGTCCGCACCCCGCAGCCTGCGCGGTGCCGTCACCCGTGGGCAGGTTCCTGTTGAGGAAGCCGTCGACCGCCACCAGCTCCACAGCGGCGAGATGAGAGACCTGCTGGTCGAGTACATCCGCCGCCGTTCGGCAGGCCTGGACTACTCGACCCTGCGGCAGCTGACGAACCTCCTGGTCAGGACCTTCTGGAAGCAGATCGAGAAGATCAACCCCGGCCAGAAGGACCTGAAGCTGTCGGAGGAGACGTTCACCCAGTGGAAGGAATGGCTGATGGTCCTGCCCGACGGCAAGCCACGGCTTGACGTCGACGGGCCGCTGATGGCCGTCCGCGCGCTCTATCTCGACCTGCAAAGCTGGGCCGCCGCCGAGCCGGAACGCTGGGCGAAGTGGGTCGCTCCCTGCCCGATCCGCGACGCCGACCTGCGATGGTTCCAGGTCCGTCGACGCCGGCTGCAAGAACGCATGGCGAACCGCACCCGCGACCGCCAGCCCCTCCTGCCGACCCTCTCCCAGTACGTCAACGACAGGTGGCACCGCCTGCGGACCCTGCTGGACGCGGCCCTCAAGGTCGAGAACGGCGAGGAGTTCACCGCCGAGGGTGTCACCTGGCTCCGCGTCTCCACCAAGGACCAGCGGCACAACCGCCCGCCGGTCCGCGCGGTTAACCGCGCCACCGGTGAACTGGTACACCTCTCCCGGGATGAGGGCTATGCCTTCTGGCAGTGGGCCATCGTCGAGACCCTGCGCCTGGCGGGCCTGCGGGCCGAGGAACTGATCGAGCTGACACATCTCAGCGTCCGGCAATACCAGCGGCCCAATGGCGAAGTCGTGGCTCTGCTCGTCGTCACCCCATCCAAGAGCGACCGCGAACGGATCATCCCCATGTCCGCCGAGCTCTTCCACGTCGTCGCTCAGGTCATCCGCCGTCACCGCACCGAGCACGGCACCGTCCCGATCTGCGTCCGCTACGACAGCCACGAGAGGACCTGGAGCGACCCGCTGCCCTACCTGTTCCAGAACTTCCACGGCGGCACCCAGCGAGGCATGTCCGGCACGACCGTCTGGCGCCTGATCGGCAGGGCCTGCGACGACCTCGCGCTGACCCACCCGCAGTTCAAGGACATCAGGTTTGCGCCCCACGACTTCCGCAGGCTCTTCGCCACCGAGCTGGTCAACAACGGCCTGCCGATCCACATCGGCGCGGCTCTGCTCGGCCATCTCGACATCCGAACCACCCGCGGCTACGTCGCGGTCTTCGACGAGGACGTGATCAGCAACTACCACCAGTTCCTCGCCCGGCGCCGAGCCGAACGGCCGAAGGAGGAGTACCGGGACCCCACCCCTGAGGAGTGGACCGACTTCCAGGAGCACTTCGACAAGCGCCGCATCGAACTGGGTTCTTGCGGCCGGCCCTACGGAACTTCCTGCGCGCATGAACACGCCTGCATCCGCTGCCCGATGCTCAGCGTCAACCCCAAGATGCTGCCTCGCTTGGACGAGATCGAGGAGGACCTCCTGGCCCGCCGCAAGCGGGCCGTCGCTGAGGACTGGCAGGGCGAGATCGAAGGAATCGACCTGACGCTCAACTTCCTCCGCAGCAAGCGCGAGCAGGCCCGCCGCTTCGAGCGAAGCGGCCCGGTCTCCCTCGGGCTTCCCGTGGTTCCCCATCAGACCCCCAGTCAGCCATAACGAGCCAGGACCCTGGCGATTCCCGGCACTCCCGCCACGGTTACTCGACGGTCTTCAAGGGCATTTCAGATAGATGACAGCACCATGGGGGATCGGCATCAGAAGGGTGGGGGATGCCCGGTGAGTGAGGCAATGCAGGCCGAAGAGAGACTCAAGCTTGCACAATGGCACCTCAGCCGGTCGGATCAATTACGCCTGGGCCTCATAAGCCGGGCTAGCACTCTCTTGAGCGCGAATGCGCTTGTAATAACCGGCGTAGCCTTCGTTTCCAGCTCAACCACCGCGCGCACAGAAGTAGTTGTTGGGGCATCTGCACTGATCGCCTTAGCAGTGAGTGCATACTCGGTCATACAGTTAACTGGAGTTCTCACGGGATCTCGAACGCTCTCGACGCTGTCACGACCGCCAGATTCTCCAGCTCCGATCGCGTTCAGCTACGGCGATACCATAAATGAATATAGCTCCCTGAGCGAATTTGAGGAGAAGTTCCTGGCGCAGAGTGCCGAAGAGGCCGCAAACGCTGCAATTCTCGAACTATGGCGTTGCATAAACCTTCACCAGCTGAGAACGATCAAGCTGCAGCGCGCAACCCGCTGCCTGCTCGCAAGTGCAATAATCCTCGTTGTGATAACTGCCGAAAAGATGCTCTTGGGGCTCTTTTGAGATGCTGCAGTATTGCCGGGACGGGCACCTCTCGCCCGGTGGGGTTGGCTCCAGCGGAAGGGGAGCGAGTACGCGCTACGACGTCACGGCTCCACCCATAGCAAGCAGCGTTTGGGTGCCGGTGAATGGTGTGGCGGGCAAGTTCGGTCCGTGCACCTCATCGGTTGAGAGAACTATCGAACTTCCTGAGGACAGAACGGGCGGACCGGGCGGACTGGGAGACGTCGTATGTCTGTCGGATCACCCGGTGAGCCGCGCCGTCCACCAGGCCCAGGGAAAGGTCATGGGAATTCGGGCGCACACGGCCGAGCACCAGGGTCGCGGAAGTGGTTCCCGCGGGTAGAACGGTGGTGTGGAACTCGCCTGCGGGCAGCGAGTAGATTTCCCCTCTGACGCTGGCCTGCTCAGGACCGTTCTCACTTCGCACAAGGCGCGCGGTCGGCCGAATCTCGTCCTCGCCGCAGGGGCGGCTCGTGACCTGGTACACGCGATGCGTGGGCCGTTCTCGCTCGTCGAGCGCGCGGATGGGGAGATTGATGACACGCCCGTACAGCACGCAGCTGATCAGGTCCCAACTGTGCGCGTGGGCGGGCGAGGTATGAAGTGGCGCCGATACCGTCCCGTCCAGGCTGCCGAAGGCGTGCACGCAGACCCCCAAGTTGCCCTCGCGCTGGACGGGGAAGCACATGAAGCCGAGCGGGTGCCGGATGGCGCGCAGCTTTCGCCGCCCCGTAGCGATTTCGTCGAGGGCGAGAACGGCGGCGCCCAGCAGTTCCGTGGAACCCCGGCCGCTGGTCGCGGCCCGTTCGAGTAATCGGTAGTCCACCGTTTCGGCCACCCTTCACCTCCGGTACCGGTTCCCCGCGTGCAGTGCCTTCTCTAAGATTTCGCTCACATCGCGGTTGGTGAAGGCGCGGCTCACAACAGGCTAACGGCGACGGCCTGTTCCGGGTCGGCGGAACCATCGTCCTGCTCTACTCGCAACCGCTCAGCCGCCTCGTCCAGCTCACCATCGACGGCCGGGGTATCCCCAACGTCGCCGACCGCACCGCAGCCATCTGGCAGCACGTCTGGGAGATGCCCATGCCCGTCGTCGCGAAGGCCCTGGCCCTGACGCTGTGCACCTTCCGATTTGGTGCAGAGAACGTCCAGTTCGATCCAGGCGGTTCCGGGCCCGTTCGCCTCCTTGCTGACGGTGCCCTCGTCATCGACGCGGACGGCCTGGCAATGGTCGATGTAGCCGCGCTTGCGGGTCCTGTCGGCCAGCCACAGAAAGGCGGCACCCCGGTCGATGACCGCGTGGGTCACGCCGTTGATGACGGCCCCGGCCAGCAGGGCGGAGGCGGGGACGCGGTAGCCAAAGGAGCGCGTGATGGCTGCGGCGGCGCCGACCTGGACGGCGGTGTAGGAGGCGACATGGGAGGCGACGGCCCGCCGCCCGCGCTGGCTGGCGGTCATGGTCGGGGCGCCGGGCCGCTCCACCTCCGTGGCTGCGGTGCCGTCGCTCACGTAGACCAGGTGGTCCCCGTAGAGGCGCTTGCACTTCGCCGTGGTCGACCCCTGTGCCCAGTGATCGCAGAAAGGATGGATCTCACCGAAGGCGGCCAGCAGGCCACCGAACAGCGCGAGTCGCTCGATGGATCGGTTCACCGGGTCACCTCCGCACCCGCGACACGGGCGGAGGCGGACACGGCGAATGCCGCGTTAAACCAGTGGTCACAGGCGGGGTGGAGTTCGCCGAAGGTCGCCAGCAGGGTGCCGAAGAGGGCCAGGCGCTCGGTGGTGAGGGACAGACGGGGCATGCTGGGGTTCTCCTGATCTCGAATTCGGGTGAGGGAGGAGCAGGTCGACCGGCCTCTTTGCCGATGCTGCGGTCGCCTTGCACGACACCGCCCCGGCCTGTGTGGC
>NZ_JBEOVN010000028.1:0-51351 GCF_040295565.1 Streptomyces sp. NPDC002785
GAGTTCTCCGCGCTGGAGACCAGCTGCATGGCGATCTCCTTCTTCGCCGGATCGTCGAGCCCGGCTTCCGGTCCGCCCCTGGCGGACCCGGCCGCCGAGCATCCGGAGAGCAGGGCGACGGCCGTGAGAGCGGCGGTGGCAGCGATGAGCAGCGGGCGAGGAGCGGTGATCATCCCTCAACCCTGCCAGGCCGCGGGTGAAAGGTCTTGGTTCATTCGGCTGTAGCGTCATGGGTATGGAAGATCAGTCTGTTGTGGATGTCGGCGATGTGCGGCTGGCGTATCGGACCTGGGGCGACCCCTTCGGCTCGCCCGTGGTCCTGCTGCACGGCCTCGGCGATTGTGCCGCGAGCTGGGAGGCGGCCGGGAGTCTGCTCGGCGAACAGTGGCGGGTGTACGCCATCGACCTGCGTGGTCACGGCGAGAGCGACTGGCCGGACGAGTACTCCGTCGAGCTGATGCGGGACGACGTCCTCGGCTTCCTCGACGAGTGCGAGCTCGACCGGGTGGGCCTGGTCGGCCACTCGATGGGCGGTGTCGTCGCCCATCTGCTCGCCCAGGAGCACGCGGACCGGGTGGAGCGGCTGGTGCTGGTGGAGACCCCGCCGCCGTTCCCGAGCGAGATGAAGCCGGCCCCCGAACCGGAGGGACCGGTGGACTACGACTGGGCCGTCGTCGCTCCCATCCGGGCCGAGGTGGCCGACCCCGACCCCGAGTGGGCGGCCGGCCTCGGCGAGATCGTCGCGCCGACGCTGATGATCGCCGGCGGCCCGGAGTCCACCATGCCCCAGGGGCGCCTGCAGGACATGGCCTCGCTGATCCCGGACTGCCGGCTGATCACGCTCGGGGGCGGTCACCGGGTGCATGAGATCCACCCCGACCAGGTCGCCCAGCAGATCACGGAGTTCTTCACCAGCTGACCGCGAAGGCTTGCGGCCCAGGACCTGGCAGCCGTGTGCTGCCCCTGGGGGCCGCGCACGGCCGGGAGCTGCGCCGGCCGTTCACCCGTGCCGCACGGGCGGCGACCGCATCGGCGATGCGGCCCGGCCGCTGGTCCCCGCGCTGGAGACTCTTGTCACCCTCGGCTCCGCCGCCCTCACCGAAGACCACCGCCGCCTGACGGCTCCTGCCGAACAGGATCTCCGGCTGACGGCCTCGGGCCTGGAATCGGGGATGGTCCCGGCCGACGAGCGACTGCGCGAGCAGGCACATGAGGCGGCGCGCATGCTGACCCGACCCGACCCGACCCGACCCGACCCGACCCGACCCGACCCGGCCCGGCCCGGATCCGGTCACCGGCCGTCCCGGCCCAGGGCCTCGGGCTGCTCCGGCCCCAGCCGCCCACCGCTCAGTCGCCGGCTGCTCAGTCGCCCGGCTGCCAGTCCGGGCGGCGGCCGCTCATGGCGACGGCCCGGTCGACCAGGGGTGCGTCGGCCGGAACCGGAACCGGCGGACCGAAGATGCGCTCGGACCGGGGGATGGTGTCGCTGGGGGTCAGCATGGCCAGCGAGACGCGAAGGCTCGCCTCGTCCGCCTCGTACTTCTGGCGCCAACGGACCACTGGTGTACACGGCACGCCGCCGAGGGCCGCCTACGCACGATCGCCTGCGCGATGAAGATCCGCGCAAAGCTGCCCGACGGCAAGTGGGGTGACTTCTCCGCCCGGCGCACGGTCGTCCTCGGCGGCTGACGGACCCACGGGCACGGCGTGCGGGGGATCGCACGGTAGGGTCCACCGATCCCGGAAACCTCACGTACGGGCACCACGAGGAGCAGGGGTTGTGCAATGGGCATCGGTTTCCAGGGGCGACACGCTGATGGACGGGCTCAAGGCGGATCCGGAGCGGCTCACGGCCATCCCGGCCGTCACGTGACCCCGACCATCGCTGCGGCCGGGTCCGGCCGGCTCACCGACGGTGCTGCCCACATGCGCGGCTCGGGATCACGACTCTGCTGCTGAGAGGCGGACGGCGAGGCCGAGTGGGACGATGGGGAGGATTGTTCCCGGCCTGTAGGGGGAGGAGCAGAGATGGAGATCAAGCCGCAGGCGGCCGTCATCCCCAAGGAGACCGACCATCTCGAGCAGGGGAAGTACGGCCCTGTTTTCCCGAAGACACCGGCGTGTTACGGGTTCACCATCATCGCGAAGGTCAAGCCGGGCCGGGCAGAGGCGGTGCGGGAGTACGGCTACGCCCTGGCCAGGGCGCTGGAGAGTAATCCTTATCTTCTCGCGCCGCTGAAGTTGCACTACTTGCGCTGGGTGCTCTTCGACGACGACACGCGCTTCATGTATCAGGGGATCTTCGACACGGATTTCGACAAGTACACCGAAGACGCCATCGCGCTTTTCAGTAAGGCGGGGGTGAGCACGGCGTTCGAGAACCTTGAAGGGTTCCCCGAGGACTGGAAGACCAACCCCGAGGCGTTCATCAGGTTCGTGCGTGAGCACCACTGCCCGAGCTTCATCGAGTACGGCGAGTATCCGTACGTCACCGCCGATGAGATCAAGAAGGCTCTGCGGATCAAGGGCGCCCTGTCGGAGATGCTCGACCAGCTGCAGTGAGGGCCCGCAGCCTGCAATGAGCAGGAGGCATTGCGCGTGCATGTGCCACTGCGGATCGGAGACGAGATGAGCGAGGTCAGGACCGCACGCACCTACAACCAGAACCATGCCCCGCGCGCATACACCCCTGGTCGACGGCGTGTGAGCATCTACGTCTCGTGGAGTTATCCGGCCGAGGCAGGCCGGAACCCGGCCGAGCTCGACAACCGGTTCTCCACCATGACCGAGGTCAGGCGAGCGGCCTGGCCTGCCTACGAGGACCCGAAGTGGTCCGACCCACTGCAGTTCCAGCAGGGCATCGCGGGTTCACTGGAGTTGTTCTTCTGGGCCTGGGTGCCGTTTCAGCAGTTCGTCGAGGAGACCACTGGGCACGCCGTCCCCGTATATCAGCGTATCGACCAGGCCGGTTTCCGTACCCCGCTCGACGAGCGGGTACTGGCCGACACCGACACCTTGTTCGTGTTCGGGCTGGATCACATGATCACCGGGCAGGGGGCCGAGCCCGGGGAGGTCGAGGCGCTGCGGGCCTTCCTCGGCCGGGAGGACGCTTGCCTGGTCCTCGGGCCCCACCACGACGTCGGGGCATCGGACGATCTCGCGGTGCGGGATATGGAGTACCGCCATCATGGCGATCCCCTGGTTCCCCGGCAGCAGCGGTTCGCCACCCACGTCCGGGACTTGATGCAGGGCCTCGGGGTGCCGGTCGAGAACCGCTACGGACTGCGTCCCGCCGTGCAGGAGTCGAACAAGATAGCCCCGTTGTCCACAGTCAGGGACCTGGACGCGAAAGGGTGGCTGGACGGGGTGACGAACTTCAACTTCCATATGCACCTACCGCACTACGCCGTGACGACGGACGAGCCGGATGCCATTCATGTGCTGGCCAGGCAGCCGATCGACACCGCCAGGCCGCATCCGTTCACCGAGGCCGGCAACACCGAGTTCAACATGTTCCTGTGGATGCCCCCCAGAGGTGAGCGGGCCGGCGACGTGCTGCTGGCGGACTCCACGATCTTCAGTTCGTTGTTCGGCGGCGACGAGAGTCTGCGGAACTTCTGGCGGAACCTGGTCACGAAGTAATGCCGCAGAGAGCCGGAAGGAGGCGAGAGGCGTGAGCGGGCACGCACGAGCCGCACTGGAGCTCGACGACATACAGCGCGGGGTTCTCAGTCCCCGGCCGACTCCCTATGCGGCGACGTACCTTGTGTTCCGCGTCGATGACCGGGCGCACGGGCGGGAGCTGATGCGGCGAGCGAGCGCGGTGGTGACTTCTGCCGCCGACCCGGACAGTCCCCTGGGGGAGACGTGGGTGAGTGTTGCGGTCACCCGCCACGGGATGGAGGCGCTGGGTGTGCCGCACGCGTCGCTGAAGACGTTCGCCTGGGAGTTCCGGCAGGGGATGACCGCCCGGGCCAGGGCGCTGGGCGACGTCGCCGAGAGCAGCCCCGAGCACTGGGAAGCGCCGCTGGGCACGGCGGATGTCCACGTGGTCCTCACGGCGGTCGCACCTGACGCCCCGCAGTTGGAGGCGGCCCTCGACCGAGCACGCCCCGCCTACGAACGCCTTCCCGGTGTGACCGCGATTTGGCGGCAGGACTGCTACGCGCTGGCCACCGAGAAGGAGCATTTCGGCTATCGCGACGGCGTCAGCCACCCCGCCGTCGCGGGCAGCGGCATCGCCGGGTCCAACCAGCTGGAGAAGCCTTTGAAGGCCGGCGAGTTCGTGCTCGGCTACCGGGACGAGATCGGTGGCATCCAGACTCCGCAGCCGGAGGTGCTGGGACGCAACGGCGGCTACGCGGTCTTCCGTAAACTTCACCAGCACGTCGCCGCATTCCGGCGCTACCTGCGGGACAACGCCACCGGCCCCGAGGACGAGGAACTGCTGGCAGCCAAGATCATGGGCCGGTGGCGCAGCGGAGCCCCGCTGGCGCTCAGCCCGGACCAGGACGACCCCGCTCTGGGCGCCGATGCGCAGCGCCGCAACACATTCCTGTACGAGCGTGATGATCCAGCCGGATTCATCACGCCCGGCGGGTGTCACATCCGCCGGGCCAACCCTCGTGACGCGTCGGTGGCGGGGGAAGTGCGTCTGCACCGCATGATCAGACGCGGCGCCGTCTACGGTGCGCCGCTGCCCGAGGGAGTCCTGGAGGACGACGGGGTGGACCGCGGCCTCATGTTCTCTTTCATCGGAGCCCATCTGGGGCGGCAGTTCGAGTTCGTCCAGTCCGAGTGGATGAACGACGGCGTCTTCTTCGGAGCGGGCAGTGCCAAAGACCCCGTCACCGGGTCCCACGACGGCGCCAGTGGCTTCACCATTCCCCGGCGGCCGCTGCGACGGCGCCTGCCCCCGTTGCCGCGGTTTGTTGTCACGCGCGGCGGTGAGTACTGCTTCCTGCCGGGCCTGCGTGCCCTGCGCTGGCTCGGTGACCTCCGGGACTGATCGTGCGATGAGGCCGCGCCGAGGCGCCGCACCGGGGCGCCACGCCCGCCCGAGGGGATCACCTCATGGACACCCTGCATCTGCTGTTCAACGCCGTCACCGTGATCTTCATCGCTGCCACCATGTTCGCCGCCGGTCTGGGGGCCACCGTCGAGGCGCTGCGGGGCGTCTTCACCGATGTCCCGCTGCTTGTGCTGGCCCTGCTCGCCAATACGGTGGTCGTCCCGCTGCTCGGCTGGGGAGTCGGTGCGTTGTTCGGCCTGCCTGCCGCGCCGTTCGTCGCGCTCGTCCTGATCGCCTCCTCCCCGGGCGGGCCCTTCGGGGCGAAGCTGGCCATGGTGCAGGACGGCGACGTCGTCGCGGGCGCGGCGATGCAGGTGCTGCTCGCCACCATCGGAAGCCTCACCTTCGCCCCGACTGTCAACGGCATTCTCACCGCCGCGAACGTTGGCAACAGCGTCTCCCTCGATGTGGCGGCGCTGGTGTGGACCGTGGCCCTGCTGCAGCTCGTACCATTCGCCATCGGCCTGCTGCTGCGCCGCTACGCGACACCCACCGCACGAGAGTGGCACCCCACTGCGGACGCGGTCTCGAACGTGACGTTCCTGATCGTGCTGGCGGGCATGCTCCTGGGCAGCTGGCGTGACGTCCTCGCGCTGCTCGGCTCGCTCGCCCTCCTGGCCGGTTTCGTGCTCGCAGTCGCAGCCTTCGCCGTCGGCACACTGCTGGCCACGGGTCCGCCGGTGCGCCGCACCACCATGGGAAGCGTCGCCGCAGTGCGCAACGTGGGGCCCGCTTTGGCCGCGATCGGCATCGCCTTCGACAACCAACCCGCCATCCTCGGCGCGCTCGCCGCAGTCCTGCTCAGCGGCCTGGCAGCAGCCCTCCCGATCGCTACGGTGTTCAGCCGCCGGAGAAACCGCCCCCCGCGAACCGGTGAGACGCGCTGACGAGGGGTACACACGGTTCAAGAGCATCGCGTCGCTGGAACACTCTCGGATCGGCCAGGCCAGGGGCGGATGTGCCGCCGCGTTGCACATCGTGGTCCACGTTTGCGTATACGCCCGGGCATCTCGATCACGTTGGTGCGAGCGTTCGCTCGGTCCAGATGGTCTTGCAGTCGGTCGAGCAGTGGGTCCCCCGGCCCGAGCGGGGTCGAAGGCGGCGCGAGTGGTCACGGCTTCAGGGCGCGGCCACCGAACCCGCCGTCGGCTGCGGCCCGTTGCCACCACGCGTCCAGCGTCGGCCCGTCCATCGAGCCCCAGTCCGGGGTGGCCTCCACCAGGGCGTGGCCCAGCCGCCGCCCCAGCCGCACCATGGCCCGGCCGGCCGCGGTGCGTTCGGAGTCGTACGCACGGAGCGCACCGGTCCAGTCGGATGTGGACCTGAGGGCGGACTCCAGTGCCGTCGCGTCCTGGAGCGCCTTGACCGCGCCCGCACCGGTGTGCGGGCGGGCCACGGTCGCGGCGTCGCCGGCCAGCAGCAGCCGGCCGATGGCATAGCGCGGCGCCGTGAAGTCGTACAGAGGCTGGACGAACAGCTCGTCCGGCGTGGTCAGGCCCACCAGGCGGCCCCAGTATCCCGGCAGCGACTGGGCGGCCACAGCGGCGATATGGGAGTGCAGGGCATCGGTGAGCGTGCCGGGCGGGAGACTCGTCGGAGTGTCCAGGGACAGTTCGAGGTCCGGGGGAGGGGCGGTGTAGAGCACCCAGTTCACCCGGTGACCGCCGGTGGAGCCCGGGATGCGGTAGACGATCACATGGCCGCCGGGGAAGACGATGTACGCACACTCCTCGACGTCCCACAGACGCTGGTCGGCGGCGGTCATCCTGGATAAGGGAAAGGCTCCGCGCCAAGCCAGATAGCCGGCGTACTCGGGACGCGGTGCGGCGGCGAGCCCGGCGCAGACCTCGGTGCGGACGAGGGAACGGTAGCCGTCCGCGCCGATGGCGAGATCGAACACCTCGGTGCGGTTGCTGCCGCCGACGCCCGTGGTACGCAGCTCGACCCCGTCCGCGCCGTGCTGCAAGGCGTCGACGGTGGTGCCGGTACGGAACTCGACCGCACCCGGAATCCGTCTGCGGAGCTCCTTCCAGAGCGGTCCCCAGTTGTACGAACGGAACGGGAAGGGCATCTCGCCGATCACCCGGCCGAGCCCTGCGCCGCCCTCGTCGCGTACGTACCAGCGCCGGCGTGTCAGCTGGATCCAGGGCATTTGCGAGTCCAGGTATCCGACCGACCGCAGCTCGTCGTAACGCTCGTTGTGCACCGCGAGTCCGACGCCCCGCTCCGCCAGTTGTCCCGGCGTACGCTCCAGGACCACGATCTCACCGGCGCCGCCCCGGTGCGCGGCGAGTGCGGCGGCGCACCCGGCGACGCTGCCGCCCACGACGACGACCCGGTCTCCACGCATCTGATGTCCCCCTCGTGTGCAAGCTGAGAGTGTCCCACAGGCCGCACCCTCAATTCCGCGCATTACGGCCTTCTTGCAAAACAACAGACCCGTATATCAACGGATATGACGAAGACTCAGTTAATTGGTCTGTACCTCTTGACGGCTGGGTCCGGACCATTTGGTTTCCCGTGTGCTCCATGGCGCCAGAACGCCGACTCCCCCTCAGGATCAGGCGTACCTGGATGAGCAGCGCGCCAAGCACGGGCTCTCGGCCGAGGACCTCAGGGCGTGACGGCCGGAGAAGAAGACTCGCGGCCGGGCGAAGAAGGCCGGCTGGGTCCCGCGTACAAGCGTGTACAAGAGGACGCCCCGCCGCCAGAACGCTCGGTGGCGGGGCGTTGCCGTCCGTGGGGCGGGTCAGCCCTGCGCGGCGAACTCCACGAAGGCCGCCCAGCCGCCAGGGGCGACAGAAAGGATCGGCCCCGCCTTGTCCTTCGAGTCGCGGACGTGGACGGTACCGGGGCAAGCCGCGACCTCGACGCACTCGCCGCCCGAGCCAGTGCTGTAGCTGCTCTTGAACCAGGCTCGCTTGGACACAGCCCGCCTGGGCTCTTCGACGTTCATGCTTCTCCTAGCAACTTTTCGACAAAGGCCAGCGATTCGCGCGGGGTGAGAGCCTGAGCTCGGAGGATCCCGTATTGCTCCTCAAGCTCCCTGACCGACGCCCGGTCTGTGTAGAGGCGGCTGTCCTTGTACGCCTCCACGTACGCGATCCTCTGTCCTTCCTTCGTCTCGATCAAGGTGAAGGGGGCTTCCAGCCCAGCATGCTCCTCCAGCTCGATCGGCATCACCTGGATTTCGAGATTGCGCCGCTGCCCGAGCGCCAGGATCTGCTCCAGCTGTCCTCTCATCACGGAGCGCCCGCCCAAAGGACGGCGCAACACGAACTCCTCGATGACGAAGCTGATCGTGGGCAACGGCTTGCGGGAGAGGATGGTCTGGCGCGCGATGCGCGCGGTCACACGTTGCCCGATCTCCTCTTCCGCCAATAGCGGTCGCCCCATGGAGAACACCGCTCGCGCGTACTCCTCCGTCTGCAACAGCCCTGGTACGGCCTTCGTCGCGTACACGTGCAGCTCAACAGCCTGCACCTCCAGCCGCGCCGCGTCCCGGAAGAACGCCGGATACTGCGCCCGAGAGACCTCCTCCTTGCTGGCCTTCAACACCCCGCCCGCATCCAGCAGTTCGTCCGCCTGGTCGATGAACTTCGGCTGTGGGATTCGGCGCCCCTGCTCGAACGACGCGATGGACGACGCCGCGTACCCCGTCATTGCTCCGAACTCCGCCCGTTCCAGACCGGCCCGTACCCGGAACAGCTTCAAGTGCTGCCCGAACACGTGCAAGATGCCCGACCCGACCTCGTACTCGTGCTCCGGCTGCTGTCGCTGATCGTCCACGTCCCACGCCTCCCGTACCATCCCGCGTAGCCCTGCCTGCCCCGAACGCCCGCACCTCTGAATCGGGCAACGCGGCCGACCGGAGCCGGTCACGCCCCGTGCCGCGTACAGCCCGCGTGCCGACGCGTACACGCGAAGTCGTCGGCGCGTATCTCTCTGGTCAACGGTAGGCACGGGCCCAGATCGTTTTCCGGATGAACCGTTCAGTTCCCCTGGACGTGCGAGCCCGCAGCCGCCCGAAGAGGTGTACGAGGGGCGCATCGCACCACTCGCCCCCGTGCAGCCGCACCCAGCCATCCCGGGGTGTTGCCCATTCCGCGAGCGACCCCCGGGTCGGCCCCGAAGCGCTGCCTGATCCAGCTCGCGTCCTGACGGGCAACAGACCGCCCGTTCGCCGCCTGCGGGGGAGCGGGCGCCACCCCCGAGGTCGCATATGCGCCACAGCCGCCTACGCACCGCGCACGGAGCTGGCTAGGGTGATCATTTCTGGCGGACCGGGACGAGGGGGCGGGCCGTATGGCGGCGAGCAGTGAACGACGGCGCAGGGCGGACATCGTGCGCTACTGGCGCGCGGTGGAGATGTTCAGCCCGCAGAAGGTGGAGAAGCCATCGCCGCCGAAAGGCATGTATCCCGTGGAATCCGGGAGCCCTCTGCCGTGGGAAGAGGGGCATCCCGTACGGCGGCGGAGCCCGGGCCGGAACATGGTCAGGCAACACACCGTCTACTGCGGCGTGTACCCGGTCGCGTCCGTCCGCGATGTCCTGCTCGATGTCTTCGGCAGCAGCGAGGAGGACCACGACGGCCGCGTGGACGGTGACAGCGCCCTGCTGGCCTTCGAGGTCACGGATGAAGGGCTGCTGGTCCAGGACTCCATCACCTTCTCCGCGTGCGCCTGGGCGACGGGGCGCAGCCGTAAGCCCGGCCCCGGGGCTCAGGGCTGGCTCGACGGTTTCGAGGCGGAAGCCGACGAGTGCGAAAGTGTTGTGCTGGGTGTCGGCGACGGCAAGGTGACGATCGCGGACACCGCGCCAGGGCGGCGGCAGCGGCCTTTCGCGGGGTTGCTGTGCGAGATCACGGTCGGCGCGGTTGGCGGTGCCTTGAACGCCGCGCTCGGACCGGTGCTCGGTGACCTGGCGGTCGGTGCCCTCTCCGGCGCCGTCGACGCAGTGGCCGACGGCGGTGCCAGGCGCTCCGCCAGGCGCGAGGACGACGGGCCGCTGGACGAGAGCCCGTTGGACGAGGGCAACGCAGCCGATGCGGGGGACGGCGACGAGGCTCCGCCCCGGCTCGGGGAGAAGCCGCTGACCGTGCGTGACCTGTCGGCTGTCACCCGCTGGGTCGCAGAACAGTTCGGCGTCACCGAAGACCTGCGGCCGGAGATGATTCGCGTCCAGTGCAGATCTGTGTCAAGGCGGAAGGCCGGCCGGTCGGGAGGGTCGGATTTCCTGAACAGCTTCATCGCGGCGGACCTCGGCCTGGTCGCAGGCAGCCTCGGCAAGGACGAGCCGGGGCCGGCGCTACGGGACTACCTGACCGCCTCGACCGCGCTGCGCGGCCGTGCGCGCGTCGACCTCAAACACGAACCCGGTGCGGTACTCGACGGCGTGCAGCCGGCCCACTTCCCACTCGGACGATGGCCGGCGAAGACGGAGCACCCGCTGGTGCTGAGCCAGCAGTTCGCAGTGAACCGGATCGTGGAGCAGCTCGCCGACACCGACGGCCTGTACGCGGTGAACGGTCCGCCCGGTACGGGTAAGACCACACAGTTGCGGGACCTCATCGCCTCCGTGCTGGTCATGCGGGCAGAGCGACTGTCCGAACTCCGGCGTCCCGAAGACGCGTTCACCGGCCAGGCGTACCGCTGGAGTACCGGCACCTACCAGCGGTCTGTCGCGTCGCTCAAACCGGAGCTGGCAGGTTACGAGATGGTGATCGCGTCGGCCAACAACGGCGCCGTCGAGAACGTCTCCAACGAGATCCCCGCGCTCGAATCCGTCGCCGCGGAGTGGCGGGAGGAAGCGTCCTTCTTCCCGGAACAGGGACGCCTTGTTCTCGACGGCGTACCGGCGTGGGGAACCCTCGCCGCGAAGCTCGGCAACAAGGGAAACCGTTCGGATTTCCGCAGCAAGTACTGGTTCGGCCCTCCGCGCGAGGAGCGGGCCGAGCGTGGCGAGGGCATGCGGGACGTCCTGAAGGCGGCTGCTTCGCGCGGCGGCGACCTGATGTCGTGGCGGGAGTCCGTAGCCCGCTTCCGGAACGCACGGCAGACGGTGCAGGCCCTGAGGGACGAGCGTCAGCGAGCGTATGAGGCACTCCTGGACTTCAGCGGCTCGCACGCGGCCGTAGCCACCGCCCAGGAGGCGGTTCTCAACGCCGAGCAGGACCTGGCTGCACTTCAGCAACCGGCCGCGGAGGCCCGTGCGGCTCGCGGCAGGGCACAGAGGGACCTCGCAGGCCCTGCGGGTCGAAGGGCGGAGCACCGTCGGCACCGTCCCGGTCTGACCGCGGGCATCTTCACACTCGGTGCGGCGCAGCGCGACTGGCAGGCGGAGGACCAGGTGCTGGCCGAAGCCGAGCAGGCAGCTCGGGCCGCGTACGAGGAACACACGCAGGCGGCCGCCGCGTACGACCGGGCCGAAGCGGCCCACAGGGGTGTCCTGGACGAGGCCGGGCGGGCGCTCGATGCGGCGGCGGGACGGCACGCACAACTCCTGGCAACCTTGGAGGCAGCCCTTGAGCGCTGGGGCACCTGCATTCCAGGCCAAGAAGAGCGCGGCGAGAGAACAGAGGAGGATGCGAGGGAGCTCTCCTCGCCCTGGTCCGACCCGGAATTCACCCGGGCCCGCACCCGGCTCTTTCTCGCCGCGATGGACCTGCACCGCGCGTTCATCGAAGGCGCGGCCGACCGGATGCGCAAAAATCTCGACGCGGCGATGGACGTCCTCTGCGGCGACGCACCCAAGACCCTGAAGCCCGAAGTGGTGCTGGCGGCCTGGCAGAGCCTGTTCCTCGCTCTGCCCGTCGTCTCCACCACGTTCGCCTCCCTGGACCGGATGTTCGCGGGGCTGGGACCCCGGTCGCTGGGCTGGATGCTGATCGACGAGGCCGGCCAGGCGACCGCACAGATGCCGGTGGGCGCCCTGTGGAGGGCGCGCAGAGGAGTCATCGTGGGCGACCCGCTGCAACTGGAGCCGGTGGTCACGCTGCCGCACACGGGGCAGCAGGCTCTTCGCCGTAGTTTCGGGGTGGCCGAGGAGTGGGAACCGTCCCTCACGTCGGCGCAGCGCGTGGCCGACCGGCTGAACCGATACGGCACATGGCTTCCCGCGCCTCAGGGATCGGAGGACGACCGGGTGTGGGTGGGGTCACCTCTGCGCGTGCACCGGCGCTGCGACGATCCGATGTTCACGATCAGCAACGACATCGCCTACGACGGGCTCATGGTGCACGGCGTACACCGGAACGACGACTACGCGGTGGCCCGTCGCAGCGTGTGGTGGCCGGTGCGTGGCGGACGGGCACCACAGGGAAAGTGGTCTCCGGACGAGGGGGACTGCGCCAACGTCATCGTGCACCGGCTCGTCGACCAGGGCTTGGACCCCGAGCGGGAGCTGTTCGTCATCAGCCCCTTCCGTGACGTCGTGGCCGGGCTGCGTCGCGGACTGTGCACCGTGGTTCCGCGCGACAGGGTGGGCACCGTGCATACGACCCAGGGCAAGGAAGCCGATGTCGTGCTGCTGGTCCTCGGGGCGGGAGGGGAGAAGCGAGGCCCCCGGACCTGGGCGGCCACGGCACCGAATCTGCTGAATGTCGCGGTGAGTCGCGCCCGCAGGCGGCTGTTCGTCGTGGGCGACCACGACGCGTGGAGCGGCCACCGGTACTTCGACGTACTCGCAGGGCAGCTGCCGTGCATGTCGGAGACCGAGCAGGCAGCCATGCGGGAGTTGGCCCCGCCGAGGCTGGCCGAGGGGTGTCGCTGCCGATAGGCAAGGGCGCGGTCCCACGCGTACGACCGGAGACGGCTGTCCATGCGTGCCAACCGCAGCGAGCCGCCGCACACTTCGCCGAGGACGCGATCTTCCACTCAGTGCCGGCCCCGCCACCCATCCCAGGAGGCGGGTCGGGCAGCGAACCCCTCCGTGGCACCCCGGAGGGGGGACTCAGCTCGCGGTCCTGCGGAAACTGTCGACCGGGCCACCCCAGCCGCCCTTGGGTCCCGCCCAGTCGATGACTAGGGCGTCGTCGCCCTTCATGCCGACCGTACCGACACCTCGTCCGCCGTCGTTGCCGCCTTCGCAAGACAGGGTGAGCGTCGGCGCGTCCTCGCCGCTCTTCTCGCCCGGCTTCAGCGTGCCTGTACAGTCCAGCTTGTCGCCCTTGGCGACCACCTTTCCGCCGGCCGTGACGGTGAGGGTCTGCAGGCCGTCGGCGGACTTCGCTGCGCCGATGGACTTCCAGGCTCCGGTCGCACGCTCGATGATGCCGCCCCCGGACGGGCTCGCGGACGGCCTCTGCTCGGCTGTTCCGGCACTGGCCTTCGGCTCCGCCCGTTCGCCGTCGCCGCCACTACAGCCGCTCAGCAGAACTCCTGCGATGACCGTCATGACCGCGGCCCGTGCAGCCTTGCGCACGTCGTCTCCTTGATGTTCGCGTACCAGGGGTGTGCCACCCTACCGGCCGAGCACGGGCTACGGACTGACGGAATGTCATACAGGACACGGCAACCCGCTCATATGACCGAGGAGTTCACGCGGCGCGCTCGGACCCTCAGCTTGACGGCGTACGGTCTTGAGCCGCCACGTCGGCAGGGCAGCGTGGGCACTGGAACCGATGACGAGGCGTCCGACGTCCTCAGGCCCAGTCTGCTTCCTCTCCCGGCCAACCGGTTGCGAGCCATCGACAGGCGCCACCGCAGGTTCCCGGAACCCGGAGCTGATAGTGATTCGTCCCGGGTAGGACGGTGAGCGTCAGGGACGTTCGCCGGGCTTGTCGACGACGCCCCAGGCGGCACGAGCGGAGACGATCACGGGCTTCTGCTCCACCCTCTTGTTCTCAGCAAGCGGCAGTTGCTCTCCCTTGTACGTGGGCGAGCCGGGCGTCTGCCCGACATCGCGCTTCTCCCCCAGGTACGCAAAGGTCTTCGGGTCGAAGAAGATCTCCTGCTTGCCCTGCCAACCCGCGGCAGTGCGCTCGGTGTAGTTGACGAAGACTCCGATCGCCTCGCGACCGATCGGATCCTTGACTCCCTTCTCCACGCGAGCACCGGAAACCTTTGCCAGCGCTCGGAACATACCCGCCTGCGCCTTGGGCGGGATCAGGATGGAGCGGTACAGGACGTCCAGTTCCCGCCAGTCTCGCTGTGCCCTCGTCTCGCCCTTGATCGTGCCTATGGCGTGCTCCTGGCGGATACGCCGCATCATCGCGCCGGGGTCTCCGGGCAGTGTCGTGAGAAAGCGGTAGAGCTGCGGTTGAGAGCGGTAGTCGGAGTCCGACTTGGCCGTCTTCTTCACCTCTTCCTTGGACCAGTAACGGACCTGAAGCTTGTTCGGATCAAAGGACTTGGGGTCGCCGTGCCAGGGGAGGCCGGGCAGGAGGGCTCCGCCGGTCCCGTCCCACCGTTGCCACGACTCCGTCGTCTGCGGCTTTCCGTCGGCGAAGTTCGTGCTCTTCTCATAGACCCATTGCTTCGGTCCGGGCTCGGTGGCGCCCTTGCTCTCCACCGTGGCCGCGGCCAGCTCGAGAGCCTCGGCGGAGGCCCGCGCCGACAGCACCCGGGGGCCGCCCGCGGTGGCGTCGCCCGGCAGGGTCGCGACGATGCCCCCCGTCACGGCGACGGCTGCCGCTGCCGCGGTGAGCAGGAGGACTCTGCGGCGCGGGAGCGCGCCGGTCAGGGCGGCCCAGGGCGCGGTTTTCCGCCCCGCGATACCGGTGCCGCTCTGCCCGGCCCGGACGAGCCGGGCCCGCTGCGAGGCCAGGCGTTCTTTGTCCGGCAACGGGCAGTCCCCTCGCAGGGCGCGTACTTCGGTCATCTCGTTCATGCGGTACCACCTTCGAGGACTCGTTCATCGATTACGGGACTGTGCTCGCCCAGCGCCGTGCGCACCTTCTTGCGGGCCCGGTTGAGCCGGGAGCGGACGGTCCCCACGGGGATCTCCAGGGCCTCGGCGATCTCCTGGTAGGAGAAGTCGGCCCAGGCGAAGAGGAGCAGCACGTGACGATCGCCCTGTGAGAGGCGGGCCAACGCGGCGGCCAGTGGCCGGGAAGCCGCCTGTGCCGCGACACGGTCGTCGGCGTGCTCGGTCCAGGTCTCCGCCACAGGATCGTGACGGGTGCGGGCGAGGAGCTTCAGAGCCTTCACTTCGTCACGGCGGTGCCGGCTGATCAGTTTGGCGGCGATTCCGTGGAGCCAGGGACGTATCGAGGCTCGGTCCGGGTCGTAACGGTCGCGTATGCGGAAGGCTGTCAGGAAGGTTTCCGCGGTGACGTCGTCGGCTGCGTCACGGCCGAGGCGACGCGCGACGTACTGGTGGATCGCAGGCGAATGGCGGTCGAAGAGGTCCGCGAACCGCTCCGGCTCGGCGAGCGAGGTACTGACCAGCCAGGCATCGTCATCCGCGGTGGCGCCTTGTGACGCGTCGGCTCTCACCGAGGGCCGGCACGGTGTGTATGTCATCGGCAGTCCGTTGAGTTGGGTCTGACGAGACCGGAGCACCGGCCGGAATCGTCCACGGTGCCGGATATCACCTGAAGCTCACCACGAGCGAGGGCCGGATCACCGCACTCCACCTGGCGGGGGCCGCTTCGGACGGTACCGACCAGGAAATCCTCCGGTACCGCTACACCGACGGCCACCTCACCGAGGTCATCAACTCATCAGGGCTCCCACTCCGGTTCACCTACGACGACCGTGACAGGGTCACATCCTGGACCGACACGAACGACAGCCGGTACGAGTATGCCTACGACGACCGGGACCGGTGCATAGCCGAGGGCGGCGCCGCAGGTCACATGGCACTGCGCCTGGATTACGACGGAACCGATCCCGAAAGCGGGATGCGCGTCACCACCGCCACCAGCAGTGGAGCCGTCCACCGCTACGTCATCAATGACAGCTACCAGGTGGTTGCCGAGGTCGACCCGCTGGGCGCGACCACCCGCTTCGAACGCGACCGCTACAACCGCCTGCTGTCCCGCACGGACCCGCTCGGCCGCACCAACCGCTTCGCGTACGACGAGGCAGGACAGCTGACCTCTGCGGTCCGCGCGGACGGCCGGGAAATGTCCGCCGAGTACAACGACCTTCGCCTGCCGGTCCGCGTCACCAACCCGGACCGGACCGTCGTCCGCCAGGAGTACGACGAGCGCGGCAACCGTCTCGCTGTCATCGACCCGTCCGGTGCCGTGACCCGTACCACCTACAACGAGGCCGGCCACGCAACCTCGGTGACGGATGCGCTCGGCAATACGACCAGCATCCGCAGCAACGCGGCCGGTTTGCCGCTTGAGATGACCGATCCGCTCGGCGCCATGACATGCATCACCCGGGATGCCTTCGGCCGACCGGTCACCCTTACCGACCCGCTCGGTGTGGTCACTCGCCTGGAATGGACTGTGGAGGGCAGGCTGTCCCGGCGCACAGACGCGGACGGCACCACGCAGTCCTGGACGTACGATGGCGAGGGCAATTGCCTCACCCACACCGATGCCATGGGCGCTGTCTCCCGCTTCGAGTACACGCACTTCGACCTCATGACGGCCCGCACCGGCCCCGACGGCGTGCGCTACGAATTCGCCCACGACCACGAACTCCGCCTCACACAGGTCCTCAACCCCCAAGGACTGACCTGGAACTACACCTACGACGCCGCCGGGCACCTCGTCTCCGAAACAGACTTCGACAACCGCACCCTGGCCTACGACCGCGATAGGGCAGGCCGCCTGACCGCCCGCACTGACGCCCTCGGCCAGGCCATCTGCTACGAGCGGGACGATCTGGACCGGATCGTCTCCAAGAACGCCGCAGGTGCTGTCACCACCTTTGCCTACGACTTCTCCGACCAGCTTGCCGAGGCCGTCAACGCGGACGCCACCATCACGTACCTGCGTGACCGCTATGGCCGTCTCCAGTCTGAAACCGTCAACGGCCGGAAGATGACGTACCAGTACGACCGGCTCGGACGCCGCACCGGCCGCACCACCCCCAGCGGCGCGGTCAGCACCTGGACGTATGACGCGGCAGGCCGACGCACCTCACTGACCACTTCGGGCCGCGTCCTCAGCTTCGAACACGACGCGGCGGGTCAGGAGATAGCCCGCCACATCGGCGACAGCGTCAGCCTGACCTCACAGTTCGACACGATGGGCCGCCTCACCACCCAGCAGGTCACCGGAGCAGGCCGCAGCATCCAACGCCGCGACTACACCTACCGCGCCGACGGCAACTTGGTGGCACTCACCGACCAACTCATTGGCTCCCGTACTTTCGACCTCGACGCGGCCGGCCGTGTCACTGGTGTCCATGCGGCTGACTGGACCGAGCGCTACGCCTACGACGAGGCAGGCAATCAGAGCGAGGCTTCCTGGCCGGCCTCGCACCCCGGGCAGGAAGCCCTCGGCACACGTGAGTACACCGGCACGACCATCAATCGCGCGGGCAACATCCGCTACGAACACGACGCCCTCGGCCGCATCACCGTTCGTCGGAGGGTGCGTCTCTCCCGTAAACCGGACACTTGGCGCTACGAATGGGATGCCGAGGATCGTATGCGCTCAGTCACCACGCCGGACGGCGTGGTGTGGCGCTACCAGTACGACGCCCTCGGCCGTCGCACGGCGAAGATCCGCTTCGCGAAGGACGGTGAAATGGTCGTTGAACAGGTGCACTTCACATGGGACGGTACGACACTGTGCGAACAGACGACCGGGGCACGTACGCTACCTAACCCGGTGACTCTCACCTGGGACCATGATGGCCTGCGACCCATCTGTCAGACGGAACGCATTACCGCGGACGAGACTTCGCAGCGCGAGATCAACTCCCGCTTCTTCGCCATCGTTACCGATCTCGTTGGTGCTCCCAGCCAACTCGTCGACGAAAGAGGCGACGTCACGTGGCACACCCGTAGCACTCTATGGGGCGCAACGGCCTGGACAGCAACAAGCTTGACGTACACACCGTTGCGCTTCCCCGGTCAGTACTTCGACTCGGAAACAGGACTCCACTACAACTACTTCCGCTACTACGACTCCGAATCCGCCCGTTACCTCACCGCTGACCCCCTAGGACTGGCACCGTCACCGAATCCCGCGACCTACGTGAGTAACCCCCATGAGTGGAGCGATCCGCTGGGTCTTGCACCGCGATGCCTGAACGAAACCGGCAAGGAAGGCAAGCAGGCAAATGAGAACTTCATCGCCGGTTCAGCCGAAGCGGAACGGCTTGCTGATCGATTGCGCGGTGAATCAGCGGGATCCATGTTCAATGAAGACGGATGGCTCACTCTGCAGGCCAGAGCAGAGTCTCGGCGCGTCATCGCAGGAGAGGACATCGGGAATCCTGCCGTGCGTGAACTCATGACCGCGGACGGCAGCAACCTCAGCGATTGGGGCAAGTACACCACCAAGACCCACCAGTCGCCTTACGGGGACTTCCAGGTCCATTATTACTACAACCCCGAGACCGGCAGGCTTCTCAACTATGACTACAAAGTCATCATGAATAGAAGGTGATTTACTTGCGTGCTCGATTCACACTTCCGCAGACCGCGGACCCTCGGATTCTTCAGGGTCTTGACTCGCTCAAGGAGGGGCTGGAATACGTAGTTCTCGAGGTGTTCGCACAATACGAAAAAGGTGTACAGTTCCGCGTCGAAGTAGTCGGGGAGGACAGTGCGCTTTTTAATAGCAGGGCGTTCGTGGTGACGTCGCACTCCCTGCCGCCGACCTGGAAATACTTTCAGTTCGAAACGGGATCTTTCGCCCTGCGTCCGGAGTCATGGAATCAATTGGGCTTCTGGGAGTCCTACTATGATCGCGAACCGAAAGCGGTTGAGATTTACGAGGCAGAGAAGCGGAAGATTTTGTCCGCTTCATGATTCCAGCACAGTTGCGTTTACTTCCGTGAGCGTTCGCAAGGAACTGTGAAACGTTCGGCTCTGTCTCACATCCGGTGGTAACGCACGGTGAGCGCGATTGCTGACGGTAGTGCATCAGGTCGGGGCGGGTCTTCGCGGTTGACTGGCTCCACCCCTCGGACCGGTCGTGCTGCCGACGCAGCGCATCAACGACTGCTGGATCCGTCTGCGGGAGGAGATCAGTCCGCAGGCATGGAAGCAGGCCCTCGCCGATTCCTCCGGGCACTTGGCGCTCCCCGAGATCGATGCGCGGGCGCTGAAGGGACTCAAGTTCGCCGAGGCTCTGCCGGCCCGGCTGGCGGAGGCAACACTGGCGCTCAGGTTCTCCGACTGTGCAGGGCGCGCAGGCTGTGCTGGAGGAGGCGGCACGGTTCGTGTCCCTGCCGGGCTCCTGACGGCACTCAACGGTTTATGGGGCAGACCGGAGTGAAGAAGGTCGCTCACGGCGGTGTTCGGCGACCTCGGCGCAGGAGGGGTCGGACCCGGCCCCTGCAGCATGGCTCTCTCGTACGGGCTCGGGGTGCTCGCGAACGACCCTCTGGTGCGGGCCGTGGTGTGTTTCGGCCGCATGGTCGCCGTAGACCTGCTCGCATGCCGGAGGCGTCGTACCCCGGCGCGGTGGCACGCAGGGGTACGGCGCCTGAGCCCGTTTCAGACCAGCTGCTCGTACGCCGGCAGCGTCAGGAAGTCCGCGTAGTCCTGGTCCAGGGAGACCTGGAGCAGGAGGTCGTGGGCCTGTTGCCATTTGCCGGATGCGAATGCCTCGTCGCCGATCTCGGTGCGGATCGCGGTGAGTTCCTCGGCCGCGATCTCGCGGGCCAGGTCCGCCGTGGCGTGTGCGCCGTTTTCGAAGACCACGTCCGCGTTGATCCACTGCCAGATCTGTGAGCGCGAGATCTCGGCGGTGGCCACGTCCTCCATGAGGTTGAAGATGGCGACGGCGCCCATGCCGCGCAGCCAGGCCTCGATGTAGCGGATGCCGACCGCGACGGCGTTGCGCAGGCCGTCGTATGTGGGCTTGGCGTCCAGGGTGCCGATGGCGATCAGGTCGCCGGCGGCCACCGAGACGTCCTCGCGCAGGCGGTCCTTCTGGTTCGGCCTCTCGCCGAGGACCGCGTCGAAGGAGGCCATGGCGATCGGGACCAGGTCCGGGTGCGCGACCCAGGAGCCGTCGAAGCCGTCGTGCGCCTCGCGGTCCTTGTCGGCCTTGACCTTCTCGAAGGCGACCTTGTTGACCTCCGCGTCGCGGCGGGACGGGATGAAGGCCGCCATGCCGCCGATGGCGTGTGCGCCGCGCTTGTGGCAGGTGCGGACGAGGAGTTCGGTGTACGCGCGCATGAACGGAGCGGTCATCGTCACCGCGTTGCGGTCCGGGAGGACGAACTCGGCGCCGCCGTCACGGAAGTTCTTGACGATGGAGAAGAGGTAGTCCCAACGGCCCGCGTTCAGCCCGGAGGCGTGGTCGCGGAGCTCGTACAGGATCTCCTCCATCTCGTACGCGGCGGTGATCGTCTCGATGAGGACGGTCGCGCGGACCGTGCCCCGAGGGATGCCGACGTAGTCCTGGGCGAAGACGAAGATGTCGTTCCAGAGGCGGGCCTCCAGGTGCGACTCCGTCTTCGGGAGGTAGAAGTACGGGCCCTTGCCGAGGTCGATGAGGCGCTGGGCGTTGTGGAAGAAGTAGAGGCCGAAGTCGACCAGTGCGCCCGGCACCGGGACGCCGTCGAGCTGGAGATGACGCTCATTCAGATGCCAGCCGCGTGGGCGGGTGACGACCGTCGCGAGCTCGGCGGCGGGCTTCAGGGCGTACGACTTACCGGACCCGGGGTCTGTGAAATCGATGTTGCGGGTGTAGGCGTCGATCAGATTGAGCTGGCCGACGATGACGTTCTCCCATGTGGGGGCGGAGGCGTCCTCGAAGTCGGCGAGCCAGACCTTGGCGCCCGAGTTCAGGGCGTTGATGGTCATCTTGCGGTCGGTCGGACCGGTGATCTCCACCCGGCGGTCGTTCAGCGCGTCCGGGGCCGGTGCGACTTTCCAGGAGTCGTCCGCGCGGATCGCCGCAGTCTCGGGCAGGAAGTCCAGCGTGGAGGTACGGGCGATCTCGGCGCGGCGCTCGCCCCGGCGGGCGAGCAGCTCGTCACGGCGGGGCGTGAACTGCCGGTGCAGCTCGGCCACGAACGCGAGGGCCGCGTGGTTAAGGACCTCGTCCTGCCGGGGCAGGGGCTCGGCATCGACGATGACCAGTGCGGACATGAGCTGTCACTCCTTCAGCAGGCGGTACGGGCGGCTTCTCACGGCCGCCGGGTCCCCTGAAACGGACGTGGCGGGCCCAGGGCTCCGGGATGCGGCCGTGGGTGCCGTCTGGGACGGGGTGCAGAGGGCTTCTGGTTAGTGGATAGTAGTTTTCTCATGGTGGAAGTTCAATGCGTTGTTGATGTCGAGATTCTCCGGGTCGACAGAAGTGGAACGCTGTTGGCACCGGGTGCCGCACCGTTCACTCAAGGTGCTTCAGGTCCTCCACCGTGTCGATGTCGTACGCCTGAGCCACATCGGAACACTCGACGAGCGTGATCGCATCGCGGTGCGCCCGCAGATACGCCCGAGCGCCCTGGTCGCCCACCGCTCCCGCCGCGATGTCCGCCCACCGGTCGGCCCCGAACAGCACCGGATGGCCGCGTTCCCCGTCGTACGAGGCGGCCACGAGACTCGTCCGGGAGCGGTACGCCGATCGCACCCGTGCCACCGCGTCCGGGCCGATGCCCGGCTGGTCGACCAGGAGGACGAGCGCCGCGTCCGCGCCCGTACCGGAGAGCGCCCCGAGCCCCGCCCGCAGCGACGAGCCCATGCCCTCGGTCCACTCGGGGTTGACGGTCACCGTGCAGCCGGCGAGGTCGGCGCGTGCTCGTACCTCTTGCGCCGCCGCGCCCAGGACCACATGGACGCGGTCGCAGCCGCCCTCCCGCAGCACACGTACCGCGTGCTCCACCAGCGGCCGGCCGCGGTGTCCGAGCAGAGCCTTGGGCCGCCCGCCGAGTCGCCGTCCGCCGCCCGCGGCGAGCAGCAGCCCGGCGACCACCGGGGTCTTTGTTGTCCGATTCATGCGGACTGGATACCTCAGATGTCCCCTCTTCGCGCAAGCGGGCACAGGCGGGGCAGGGGAGGGTGGCGCCGTCCATGGAGACATATGTGCGTCACCCTTTCGGGACACCCTGAATTCTGTCCGCGGAGTGGTGCTCGATACCTGTCATGGCGTTAACTTGCGCGCATCCCCGGACACTTGATCGCGGTCCGGGGACCGGTCGAAGCACTGGCACAAGGATGCGTGAGGGGGAGTGCTTTGTTGCGAAGCATGGGGCAGACGCGGGTGACCGGCAGTGGTGAGGATCCGAGGGTGACGGAGCTGCGTACGGCCGTCTCCCGGCTCCGCCGAGAGCTGGCGGGGCATCCCGCGGAGTTCCCGGACCGGGGGATCGCCGAGGACGAGCTGGCCGCGCTGGATGCGATGGCCGTCAGGGGCGCACCCGAGATTCCGCGTCTGCGCCGTTCGCTGCTGCTGATCGCGGGGGCGATCGGCTCGGTCAGCGCACTGGCCTCCGCACTCAGGGACGTACGCGTCGCCGTGGATCTCTTCGGCGAGCCGCCGCGCCGCTGAATTACGCCGGCGGGAAGTCAGCGGCGGATCAGCCGACGCGCCGTCGCCGCAGCGACCGCCGAGGTGCGGGAGTCCACGCCCAGCTTGGCGTAGATGTGCACCAGGTGGGACTTCACCGTTGCCTGGCTGAGAAAGAGCTTCTTGCTGATCTGCAGGTTCGACAGGCCCTCGCCGACCAGCTGCAGAACTTCCAGTTCGCGCTTGGTCAGGGCCTCGGCCGGGGTCCGCATGCGGTCCATCAGCCGGTGGGCCACGGCCGGGGCGAGTGCGGACCGGCCGGCCGCAGCCGTGCGTACCGCCGCCGCCAGCTCCTCGGGCGGGGCGTCCTTCAGCAGATAGCCGGCGGCGCCCGCTTCGACCGCGGCCAGGATGTCGGCGTCCGAGTCGTACGTGGTGAGAATCAGCACTCTGGGCGCGCCCGCCTGCGCTGTGATGGCCGCGGTGGCCTGCGAGCCGTGCATGCCGGCACCGAACTGCAGGTCCATGAGGACGACGTCGAACTCGCCGGTCGCGGCGAGCGCGACGGCCCGCTCGGCAGTGGCCGCCTCGGCGACCACAGAGAAGTCGGGTTCGGCGTCGAGCACGGCCCGTAGCCCCGCCCGTACCACCGGGTGGTCGTCGGCGAGCAGCAGCCTGATGGGGATGGTCATGCGGCGTCCTGTCCTGGCCGGCCGTCGTGGAGCGGAAGGGGAAGCGGAAGGGTGAGGGCGACCGCCGTGCCCTGGCCGGGCGCGGACTCGACACTCAGCGTGCCGCCCAGCGAACGGGCCCGCGAACGCATCGCGGGCAGGCCGAAGCCGCCGGTGCCGGTGTCCGCCGCGACCGGCCCGCTCCCCGGGGTGAAACCGCGGCCGTCGTCGACGACGTCCAGCGACACCGAGGTGTCCATGAAGCTGAGAGTGATCTCGGCGCGCCGCGCCCCGGCGTGCTGCACCGTGTTGGCCAGCGCCGACTGGGCGGTACGCAGCAGCGCCACCTCGTAGGGGGTGGGCAGCTCCACCGGAGTGCCGCTGACCGCGAACTGCACCGTCAGGCCGGGGGCCGTGGTGCGGGACGAGAGGCGTTCCAGGGCGGCTGCCAGGGAGCCGTTCTCCAGGTCGGGCGGCGACAGGGCGCGGACGAAGCGGCGGGCCTCGGCGAGATTGTCCTGCGCGGCCTCGCGGGCCCGGAGGACATGCGCGGTGGCGGGGTCGTCGGCGGGCAGCGTGCGTTCGGCGGCACGCAGCAGCAGCTGGATGCTGGACAGGCCCTGCGCCAGCGTGTCGTGGATCTCGCGGGCCAGCCGCTCACGTTCGGCGAGCGTGCCCGCCGTACGTTCCGCCTCGGCCAGCTCCGCCCGCGTCGACACCAGTTCTTCGATGAGCTCGCGGCGCCGTTCGCTCTCCCGGAACAGCGCCTCGTACCCGAGGACCGTCGCGACCGCGACCGCCGCCCCGAGCACCGGGCCGATGAACGTGCCGGGATTGACGGCCTGGCCGTGCAGCACGAAGCTTGCGATGCCGACCGCCGCGGTGACGGCGACGGTCGGCAGGGACCAGCGCGTCGGCAGCAGATGCAGTTGCAGGAAGTAGAGAGGGAAGGCCACCCACAGGGCGTCGGGCGACAGGACGAGCAGTACCAGCCAGACAGCGCCGAGCAGCGCCAGCCACAGGGCGGCCGCGCGGTTGTGCGGCTGTACGGCGTCGGCGAGCGCGCCCGCCGCGTACACGCCGGCCATCACACAGCTGACCACGACAACGGCGGTGGCGTGCGGTGTGCCGTCACTGACGGCGCGTAGCGCCGCGAGCGCGAGCAGCCCCACCAGCAGTGCATGCAGACACATCCGCAGCGCGACGGCGACCGGGGGGTGGGCACGGGTTTCCATAATTCTTCCAGCGTAGACGGACGGTGCCCGCGGCCGGTCAATCGAAAGGTTGATGTCATTACCCACCGCCGAGCGATGTTTCCGAGGGCCCGTGCGCCGAAGCTGGAAGCATGTTCGTCGCATGGAGAGATCTCCGGTTCGCCAAGGGCCGGTTCGCGCTCATGGGCACGGTCGTGGTGCTGATCACGCTGCTGGTGGGCCTGCTGTCCGGTCTCACGGCCGGTCTGGCCCGGGAGAACACCTCGGCCGTCACGGGGCTGAACGCCGACCACCTCGCGTTCGCCGCCCCGCCCGACGGCCAGTCGGTGTCCTTCACCAATTCGACCGTGAAGGAGAGTGCCTGGCGGAGCTGGGCGAAGCAGCCCGGTGTGAGCGCCGCGGAGCCGCTCGGTATCCGTACCCTCAACGCCGCCGCCGCCGACGGGAAGCACACGGCCGCGGTGTCGGCGTTCGGTGTCGAGCCGGACGGGCGTCTGGCGCCCGACGGCGGTGCGCCGGTCGCCAAGGGGAAGGTGGTGCTGTCCGAACAGGCCGCCGACGACCTGGGCGCCGAAACCGGAGACCGGCTGCGGCTCGGCGGCACCGAGGTCACCGTCGCGAGGGTCGCGGGAGACGCCTCGTACAGCCATACCCCGGTCGTGTGGACCTCGCTCGACGACTGGCAGCGATTCGGGGCCGACGGCTCCGGCCGGGCACTGCACGCCACGGTGATTGCGCTGACCACCACCGGCGACGCCGACCTCCCCGCGGGCGACAGGGCGGCGGACACCAGCACGCTCTCCCTCGAAGGCTCCCTCACCGCCATCGGCTCCTACCAGGCCGAGAACGGCTCGCTCCAGATGATGCGCGGCTTCCTCTACGCCATCTCCGCCCTGGTCATCGGTGCCTTCTTCACCGTCTGGACGATCCAGCGCAGCGGCGACGTCGCCGTCCTCAAGGCCCTCGGCGCCTCCACCCCGTATCTGCTGCGCGACGCACTCGGCCAGGCCGTCGTGATGCTCGCCATCGGCACGGGGGTGGGCACCGCGCTCGCCTCCGGCATCGGTGCGCTGGTCAGCGGCGGGGCCGTGCCGTTCGTCCTCGACGCGGCGACCGTCCTGGTCCCGGCGGCCGTGATGATCGTCCTCGGTGCCGTCGGGGCGGCCCTGTCCATCCGGCGGATCACCGCCGTCGACCCGCTCACCGCACTCGGGAGTGCCCGATGACCCTCACCCTCGCCGATGTCACCCTCACCTACCCCGACGGCGACGGCCGGCTCACCGCCCTGGACCGGGTCTCGCTGGATGTGCCCGCGGGTTCGCTCACCGCGGTCGTCGGACCGTCCGGCTCCGGCAAGTCCAGCCTTCTGGCGGTGGCCGCGACCCTGGTCACCCCGGACGAGGGACGGGTCGTCGTCGCCGGTACGGACACCGCAATCCTCGGCCGCGCCGAGAAGGCGGCGCTGCGCCGCGAACGCATCGGCATCGTCTTCCAGCAGCCCAATCTTCTGCCGTCCCTCACCGCGGCCGAACAGCTTCAGGTGATGACCCATCTGTCGGGCGGCGCCGTACGTGCAGCCCGCGGCCGGGCGCTGGAGCTGCTGGACGCGGTCGGCCTCGCGGACAAGGCCGACCGCAGGCCCCACCAGCTGTCGGGCGGACAGCGTCAGCGGATCAATATCGCGCGAGCCCTGATGAGCGACCCGGCGGTCCTGCTCGTCGACGAACCGACCAGCGCACTCGACCACGAGCGGGGTGCGGCGGTTCTCGAGCTGCTGGTCACGCTGACCCGACAGCGGTCGACGGCGACGGTGATGGTCACCCACGACAGGGCCCATCTGGACCGGGTGGACTGCACAGTCACGATGGACGACGGCCGTCTGACGGTACCTGCACCGGCCTGAGATGTGTGGGAGGGGTGGCGTCGGCCGTCCCTCCCACACATCTCAGCCGGTGGAACCGTTGCTGGCCAGCGCGTCGGAGAGTTCCTTCGCGGCCATCTGCAGAATCGGCACGATCCGCTCCGTTGCCGCGTCCGTCAGCCGGCCCGCCGGGCCGGAGATCGAAATCGCGGCCGAGGTGGGGGAGTTGGGTACGGAGACCGCCAGGCAGCGCACCCCGATCTCCTGCTCATTGTCGTCGACCGCGTAGCCGACCCTGCGGACCTGCTCCAGGGCGTCGATGAAGCCGTCAGGGGTGGTGATCGTCTTCTCGGTGGCGGCCGGCATTCCGGTACGGGTGAGCAGTGCTCGTACCTCCTCCGGGGGGGTGTGCGCCAGCAGTGCCTTGCCGACCCCCGTGGAGTGGGGGAGCACCCGGCGGCCCACCTCGGTGAACATGCGCATCGAGTGCTTGGACGGCACCTGCGCCACGTACACGACCTCGTCCCCGTCGAGCAGCGCCATGTTCGCGGTCTCGCCGGTCTCCTCGACCAGGCGCGCGAGATACGGGCGGGCCCAGGTGCCCAGCAGCCGGGACGCGGACTCGCCGAGCCGGATCAGACGCGGGCCGAGCGCATAGCGCCGGTTCGGCTGCTGGCGCACATATCCGCAAAGCACCAGCGTGCGCATCAGGCGATGAATGGTCGGCAGCGGAAGTCCGCTGCTCGCGGAGAGTTCGCTCAGCCCGACCTCGCCCCCGGCATCGGCCATCCGCTCCAGCAGATCGAAGGCGCGCTCAAGGGACTGCACACCACCGCTGGAAGCGGCGGGCTTGGAGTCGGATGTGCTGGCGTGGGACGGCGGCACGTCAACGGTCCTTTCGAGGCGGAGCGGAAGAGCGGGTGCCCCGCCCGGCGAGGCACCCAGCAGCCTACCGGGCGGTTCCCGATCGGCCCACTGCTCCGGTTACGGCGTCCTGGCCGGTCAGAGCCTGTTTGTCCCGGTGCCTGCAATCGGCGGGGAAGTTCTGTGGCTCCGCATTGCTTCCGCGTTACGTTCCACTCTACGAAATCGTTCTTTTACGTTGTGAAAATCTTCAGCCGCAGGTGTGGGTGGTTCACCGGCCGACCGGCGAGGAGAGTGGGGTCTTGACGGGCCTGAATCCCGAGTGAAAACTCCTTCAACAGTTCGTTGAATTTGCCGGTGGTCGAAAATCCGAAGTGAGGAGCACGGGTGTCCGGTGCGGACGTGAATCTGGTACTGCGCTCGACGCGCGTCGTCACCCCGGACGGGACGCGCCCCGCAGCGGTCGTCGTCGCAGACGGGACAATCGAAGCCGTCCTGCCGTACGACACCGAGGTGCCGGCCGGTGCCCGGTCGCAGGACTTCGGTGACGACGTCCTGCTGCCCGGACTCGTCGACACCCATGTCCATGTGAACGACCCCGGCCGCACCGAGTGGGAAGGCTTCTTCACCGCCACCCGCGCCGCCGCGGCGGGCGGCATCACCACCCTGCTCGACATGCCCCTCAACTCCCTCCCGCCGACCACCACCGTCGGCCATCTGCGCACCAAGCAGCAGGTGGCCGCCCCCAAGGCGCACATCGACACCGGATTCTGGGGCGGAGCGATCCCGTCCAACGCCAAGGACCTGCGCCCGCTGTACGAGGCCGGGGTGTTCGGCTTCAAGTGCTTCCTCTCGCCCTCCGGCGTCGACGAGTTCCCGGAGCTCGACCAGGAACAGCTGGCCAGGTCCATGGCCGAGATCGCCGGCTTCGGCGGGCTGCTGATCGTGCACGCGGAGGACCCGCGCCATCTGGCCTCCGCACCGCAGCGCAGCGGGCCCGCGTACGCCGACTTCCTCGCCTCCCGGCCCCGTGGCGCCGAGAGCGCCGCGATCGAGGGACTCATCGCGCACGCCAGGCGGCTGAACGCCCGGGTTCACGTGCTGCACCTTTCCTCCGGCGACGCGCTGCCGATGATCGCCGCCGCCAAGCGCGAGGGCGTACGGATCACCGTCGAGTCCTGTCCGCACTTCCTCACCCTCACTGCCGAGGAAGTACCGGACGGTGCGACGGAGTTCAAGTGCTGCCCGCCGATCCGGGAGGCCGCCAACCAGGACGCGCTGTGGGACGGGCTGGCCGACGGGACGATCGACTGCGTCGTCTCCGACCACTCGCCGTGCACCAGCGAGCTCAAGACGCCGGACTTCGCCTCGGCCTGGGGCGGCATCTCCTCCCTCCAACTGGGGCTCCCCGCCATCTGGACCGAGGCCCGCAAGCGCGGCCACTCGCTCGACGACGTCGTCCGCTGGATGTCGGCCGCCCCCGCCGAACTGGCCGGGCTCACCCACAAGGGCGCCATCGAGGCCGGCCGCGACGCCGACTTCGCCGTCCTCGCCCCGGACGAGACCTTCACCGTCGACCCCGCCGAACTCTTCCACCGCAACCAGGTCACCGCCTATGCCGGAAGGACCCTGCACGGAGTCGTGAGATCGACCTGGCTTCGCGGCGTACGGATCGCGGCGGACGGCGTCGTCGCCGAACCCACCGGACGCCTTCTTGAAAGGAACCGCTGACCATGGCGGCGACAGCCCGCTTCATCCGAAGGGCAACTCGGCAGGCTGGGCGAGCCTTTCCGTCCGCGACGGGGAGAGCGGCGACTGGATCGAGGTATTGCCCCGGACACGGCTGCAGCCGGACACGAACCACCGCTTCGTCCTGCCGGAGGCGGTGCGGGCCACGCGCATCCGGATCGGCATCTTCCCCGACGGCGGCATCTCCCGGCTGCGGGTGTTCGGCTCACCGGCGGAGGAGGGTGCCACACGAATGGCCGAGCGCCTCCGTGTGGGGGCGACCAGGGCGCCGGACGGGCCGGGGTTCGGCCCATCCGGCGTCACCGGGTGTGCCCGATCAATCCGTATCCAAGGCATATGGGACCCTAGGGCCATGATCTTCATCGCCGTCAAATTCACCGTCCACAGCGCCGACCGCGACAACTGGCTCCCGGCCGTCGAGGACTTCACGCTCGCCACCCGGAAGGAGCCCGGCAATGTGTTCTTCGAGTGGTCGTACAGCGTCGAGAACCCGGATCAGTTCGTCCTGCTGGAGGCCTTCGCCTCCCCCGAGGCAGGGGAGGCCCATGTGAAGTCGCAGCACTTCGCGGCGGCGATGGACACGATGGCGGGTCTCGTCGCCGAGACTCCGGAGATCATCAACGTCGAGGTGCCGGGCGAGGGCTGGTCCCGGATGGCGGAGCTCACCCCGCGCCCGCGGTGACCCGGACATCGGTGGCTGGGAGGCGGCTTCGGTATCCGGGCCCGGCTGCCCTGGTCGCCCTGACCGCAGGGCGGACCGGAGTGGCCGCGAGGGTCCCGGCGCGTGTGGCCCCTCGGGCCTGGACGGGTTGACGGCGGGGAGGGACTGCGGACCCGTCCCGATGCTCCGGAGATCATCGTCCTGACGACGTTCCACGCCGACGAACAGGTGCTGCAGGCCATCCGCGCCGGAGCCGCCGGCTTTGTCCTGAAGGACACCCCTCCGGCTCAGATCGTCGACTCGGTGCGGCGGGTGGCGGCCGGTGATCCGGTGCTGTCGCCGGCGGTGACCCGCAGGCTGATGGCCCGCGCCGCCGGGACCGGGTCCGGAAGCGGCCGGGTCGACAGGGTGGACCGGGCGCGGCAGCGGATCGCCCCGCTCGCCGACCGGGAACGCGAGGTCGCGATCGCCGTCGGACGTGGCCGCTCCAACGCCGAGATCGCCGCCACGCTCTATCTGAGCGTGGCGACCGTGAAGACGCAGGTGTCCCGGATCCTGGCCAGATTCGATTTCAACAACCGTGTCCAGATCGCGCTGTTGGTGCACGACGCGGGCCTGCTCGACGACGACGGCGCCGGCCCGGCGGCATAGGCTGAACCCGTCGATCGCACGCGATCGAGCCGATCAGACCGGGAGGGGCGATCCCATGTCCGATGCCAGTAACCACGTCGATGTCGATCTGCGCGGGGTCAAGGACTTCACCGCGAATCCCTATCCGTACTACAAAAAACTGCGCGCCGCAGGTCCCGTGCACACCATCCGTACCGACGAATTCGAGCGGATCTGGCTCGTGGTGGGATACGACGAGGGCCGCGCGGCTCTCGCCGACCAGCGGTTCGGCAAGGAGTGGCCGGGGCTGGTGGTCCGGCGCGAGGGGGACGACCCGATCTTCGCCAACATGCTGGAGCTGGACGCACCTCATCACACCCGGCTGCGCAAGCTCGTCACCAGGGAGTTCACCGCACGCCGGGTCGAGGCCCTGCGCCCGCGCGTCCAGCAGATCACCGATGAACTCCTGGATGCGATGGTGCCCGCCGGGCGCGCCGATCTCGTGGACGCGCTCGCCTTCCCGCTGCCGATGACCGTCATCTGCGAACTGATCGGTGTATCGGACCTGGACCGGAACACCTTCCGCGCACTGTCGAACGGGGTCGTCACCCCGACCACGCCGGAGCAGGAGAGCGAGGCGGTGGCCGCCATGGGGGCGTACCTCGCCGAACTCATCGAGGACAAACGGTGCTCGCCCGGTGACGACTTGATGAGCGCGCTTGTCAGGTCACGCGACGAGGAGGGGGACGGGCTGTCGCCCGACGAGCTCGTGGGCATGGCCTTCCTGCTGCTCGTCGCCGGCCATGAGACCACGGTCAACCTGATCTCCAACGGCGTACGGGCCTTGTTCCACCACCCGGAACAACTGGCCGCACTCCGCGCGGACTTCGGCCTGATCGACGGCGCGGTCGAGGAGATGCTGCGCTACGACGGACCGGTGGAGACCGCCACGTTCCGCTTCTCCCGCGAACCGGTCGAGATCGGGCAGAAGGTCATTCCGGCGGGCGAGCCGGTTCTGATCTCCCTGGCGGGCGCCGACCGCGACCCCGGCCGCTACCCGGAACCGGAACGCTTCGACATCCGCCGCGACGCCCAGGGCCATCTGGCTTTCGGGCACGGCATGCACTTCTGCCTGGGTGCGCCGTTGGCCCGGATGGAGGGCCGGATCGCGATCCGTACGCTGCTGGAGCGGTGCCCCGCTCTCGCACTGGACGCGGACGCCGGGGAGCCTGACTGGCTCCCGGGGATGCTGATCCGTGGGGTCCGCGAGCTGCCCGTCCGCTGGTGAGGTAAGAAGTTCTGTCATGACCGGACTTGATTTGCAGATGGCGCAGCAGGTCCTCGACAGCCAGCCGTTCAGCGGGCTCGTCGGGGCGCGGATCACCGCCTTCGGGGACGGCGCCGCCACACTCGAAGTGGACATCCGTCAGGAACTCCAGCAGCAGAACGGCTTTCTGCACGGCGGAGTCCTGGCCTACGCCGCCGACAACTCGATCACCTTCGCCGCCGGGACGACCCTCGGCCCGGCCGTGCTGACCGGCGGTTTCTCCATCCAGTACATACGGCCCGCCACCGGCCGCACGCTCATCGCCCACGCCGATGTCGTGCACACCGGCCGCCGTCAGGCCGTGGTCCGCTGCGAGCTGTTCGCCGCGGGGGAGGACGGGGCGAAGGCCCTCTGCGCGGTCGCCCAGGGGACCGTACTGTCCGCCACACCGTCCTGAAGTACCTTGACCGCGCCCCGGCGGCCGGGGCGCGGCAGTTCATCCCGCGGCGCGAGCGCCGGACCGGGCGGCTGCTGCGTCGGCGACCTCCGCGATCTCCACGGGGCGCCGCTCCCGGCGGGACACCTCGCACGCCTCCGCGATCAGCAGCGCGTGCCAGGCTTCCCGCCCGTCGCACGGATTGGGCAGTTCGCCCCGCACCACCCGTACGAACGCGTCCAGTTCCGCCTCGTACGCGGGGGTGAACCGCTCCAGGAAGCCCGGCCAGGGGCTGAGCGGTGCGGCGGGGCCCTGCGGCTCTGCCGAGGTGACCGGCGTACGGTCGTCCAGGCCGACCGTGATCTGGTCCAGTTCGCCCGCCAGTTCCATCCGTACGTCGTAACCGGCGCCGTTGCAGCGGGTGGCCGTCGCCGTGGCCAGGGTGCCGTCGTCGAGGGTCAGCAGGGCCGCCGCCGTGTCGACGTCGCCGGCCGCCCGGAACATCTCGGGCCCGGCATCCGATCCGGTGGCGTACACCTCGGTCACCTCACGGCCCGTCACCCACCGCAGCATGTCGAAGTCATGGACCAGACAGTCCCGGTACAGCCCCCCGGAGAGCGGCAGATACGCGACGGGCGGCGGTGCGGGGTCCATGGTCATCGCCCGTACGGTGTGCAGCCTGCCCAACTGCCCTGCCCGCACGGCGGCGCGCGCCGCCGTGTACCCCGCGTCGAATCTGCGCATGAAGCCCAGTTGGAGGACGCTCCCCGCCCGGTCGACCTCGCACAGCGCGCTCAGTGTCCCCGGCAGGTCCAGCGCGATCGGCTTCTCGCAGAACGCGGGCAGTCCCGCCTGTGCGGCCTGTCTGATCAGTTCCGCGTGCGCCGAGGTGGCCGAGGCGATCACCACGGCGTCCACCCCCGCGCCGAACACCTCGGCGGCGCTGTCCGCGGCCGTCGCGCCGATGCGGTCCGCGACCTCGGCCGCCCGCGCCCGGTCGGTGTCCGTCACCACCAGGGTGTCCACGTCGCAATGGCGGGCCAGCACGCCCGCGTGGAAGGAACCGATCCGGCCGGTGCCGATGAGTCCGATACGCATGGACCCAACGTGCCGCCCACCGACTGCGCTGTCAACTATATGTCCTGACAAATTGAGGATGTTCGGTATTCATGCTGTCCGGACAATAGAACGACCTGACTACCGGAGGTTCCGACGTGGGGATACCCTCCACGCGTGCCCAAACCCACCACCGACCCCGCCGCACTTGAACTCGGCGTGGACCGCTCCAGCCCGGTTCCCCTGTACTACCAGCTGGCCCAGCAACTGGAAGCGGCCATCGAGCAGGGCCGGCTCGCCCCCGGCAGCCTTCTCGGCAACGAGATCGAACTCGCGGCCCGGCTCGGCCTGTCCCGGCCCACCGTCCGCCAGGCCATCCAATCACTGGTCGACAAGGGGCTGATGGTCCGGCGCCGCGGCGTCGGTACCCAGGTCGTGCACAGCAGGGTCAGGCGCCCGCTCGAACTGAGCAGCCTCTACGACGACCTGGAGGCCGCGGGCGGGCACCCCACGACCCGTGTCCTGCGCAACACCGTCGAGCCCGCCGACGCCTCGGTCGCCGACGCACTCGGAGTCGCGGAGGGCACCGACGTACACCTCGTCGAGCGGCTGCGGTACGCGCACGACGAGCCGCTGGCGCTCCTGCGCAACCACCTGCCCCTCGGGCTCATCGACCTGGACACCGAACGGCTGGAAACCACCGGCCTCTACCGGATGATGCGCAGCGCGGGCATCACCCTGCACAGCGCCCGCCAGACCGTCGGCGCCCGGCTCGCCACCGCCGCCGAGGCGGCCGGACTCGCCGAGGCCGAGGGGGCCGCGCTGCTGACGATGGAGCGCACCACCTTCGACGACACCGGGCGGGCGGTGGAGTTCGGCTCCCACATTTACCGGGCCTCGCGCTACTCCTTCGATTTCCAGCTGCTCGTACGGTGACGACGGGCATGTGGCCCCGTTGACGTCTGGTGTGCCCACCGCTAAAACTCCCCCCAGCCGCACTGGGGCGGCCGGGAGAGAAGGCGGACCCACCATGCGTACCCCTCGCAAGGCAGCAACCCTGATCACCGTCGCCGCCATGGGCATCGGTCTCACCGTCACCGGATGCAGCAGCTCCGGCGGCAAGAGCGCCGAGGAGAAGCCCCAGGGCGCAAGCGGCAGCGGGGGCAAGGCGGCATCCACCCCCCGGATGAAGATCGCGATGGTCACGCACTCCGGGGAGGGCGACACCTTCTGGGACATCGTGCAGAGCGGCGCGAAACAGGCGGCGGCCAAGGACAACGTCGAGTTCCTGTACTCGGCGAACAAGGAGGGCAAGGAACAGGCCCAGCTCGTCCAGGCCGCCATCGACCAGAAGGTCGACGGCATCGTTGTCACCCTCGCCAAGCCGGAAGCGGTCAAGGACGTCGTCGCCAAGGCCGTGAAGGCCGGCATACCTGTCGTAACCATCAACTCGGGCGCGCGGTTCTCCAAGGAGATCGGCGCGCTCGGGCATATCGGGCAGGACGAGAGGGTCGCGGGTGAGGCCGTCGGCGAGGAGCTCGACGCGCGGGGCCGTAAGAAGGCCGTCTGCGTCATCCACGAGCAGGGCAATGTGTCGCTGGAGGAGCGCTGCGCAGGGGTGCGGAAGACCTTCAGCGGCACCGTCGAGAACCTCAACGTGGAGGGCACCAACATGCCCGCCTCCACTTCCTCGATCGAGGCGAAGCTTCAGGCCGACAAGGGCATCGACGCGATCGTCACGCTCGGCGCCCCCTTCGCAGCCGCCTCGGTCAAGGCCAAGGAGGGCTCGGACAGCCGGGCGGAGGTCGACACGTTCGATCTGAACGCCGAGGTCGTCAAGCGGCTGAAGGCGCAGGAGGTCGGCTTCGCCGTCGACCAGCAGCCCTACCTCCAGGGCTATCTCGCCGTCGACGAACTGTGGCTGAACAAGACCAACGGAAACGTCATCGGCGGCGGAAAGCCGGTGCTCACCGGCCCGGCGATCGTCACCGCCGACGACGTGCCGCAGCTGGAGGAATACACCGCGCGCGGCACCCGATGACCGCCCCGCGCGCCGCTGTGCACACCCGGTGCCGGCACACGTGCCCCGCCCCTGCCGGGTGGCGCCGTCGGCGGCTCGGGGATACTTGGCCAGCCGGGCAGGGTGCGATCCGTCCCCGGCCCCACCAAGCAGCACAGCGAGCAGCACAAGAAGGGCACGGCGTCGTGGCAAGGGTTCGGACAGGGGTACGTGCGATGGGCGTCGTGCTTGCGGCGGTGCTCGGGGCTTCCCTCGTGGGATGCAGCAGCACCGGCGGCAAGCGGGCGGAGGAGCGCGCGGCCAGGGCCGCAGCCGAAGGCCGGTCCGCGGTGAACACGCCCCGCTGGACCTTCGCCATGGTCACCCACTCGGGCGACGGCGACACCTTCTGGGACATCGTCCAGCGGGGCGCCGAGCAGGCGGCCGTCAAGGACAACATCAAGTTCCTGTACTCGCACAACGACGAGGCGCAGCAGCAGGCCCAGCTCGTCCAGGCCGCCATCGACAAGAAGGTCGACGGGCTGATCGTCACACTCGCCAAGCCCGACGCGATGAAGGACGTCGTCGCCAAGGCCACCAAGGCCGGTATCCCGGTGATCACGGTGAACTCGGGCTCCGCGGAGTCCAAGCAGTTCGGCGCGCTCACCCATATCGGCCAGGACGAGTCGATCGCGGGTGAGGCCGTCGGCGAGGAGCTCAACGCGCGGGGCCGCAAGAAGGCCCTGTGCATCCTGCACGAGCAGGGCAATGTAGGCCACGAGCAGCGCTGCGCCGGAGCGAAGAAGACGTTCGACGGGCAGATGCAGAACCTGTACGTCGAAGGCACCAACATGCCCGACGTTCAGGCGTCCATCGAGGCCAAGCTCCAGGCCGACAAGAACATCGACGCGGTCGTCACCCTCGGGGCGCCGTTCGCGGACGCCGCCGTCAAGGCGAAGAAGACCGCGGGCAGCAAGGCCGAGATCGACACCTTCGACCTGAACGCCAAGGTCGCCACGGCCCTCCAGGACAAGACCCTCGGCTTCGCGGTCGACCAGCAGCCCTACCTCCAGGGGTACGAGGCCGTGGACCTGCTCTGGCTGTACCGATTCAACCGCAATGTGCTCGGCGGTGGACGCCCGGTCCTCACCGGCCCGCAGATCATCACCTCGAAGGACGCCGCCGAGCTTGCGGAATACACGAAGCGGGGGACCCGATGAGCACGGTTGCAGGGCCATCCGCCCCGGCCGGGGCCGACGAGCGGCTGCTGCGCACCTCGCCGCTGCGCAAACTGCTCGGCCGCCCCGAGCTCGGCTCGGTGGTCGGTGCCGCGGCCGTCTTCATCTTCTTCTCGATCGTCGCCGACAGCTTCCTGCGCGCCTCCAGCTTCGGCACGGTGCTGTACGCGGCCTCCACCATCGGGATCATGGCCGCGCCCGTGGCGCTGCTGATGATCGGCGGCGAGTTCGACCTCTCCGCCGGCGTGCTGGTCACCAGCTCCGCGCTGATCTCGTCGATGTTCAGCTATCAGATGACGGCCAACGTCTGGGTCGGCGTCTTTGTGTCGCTGCTGGTCACGCTGGCCATCGGGGCGTTCAACGGCTTCATGCTGACTCGTACCAAACTGCCGAGCTTCATCATCACGCTCGGTACGTTCCTGATGCTGACCGGCCTCAATCTGGGCTTCACCAAGCTGATCAGCGGGACCGTGTCGACGAAGTCCATCAGTGACATGGAGGGCTTCGGCTCGGCCCGTCAGGTCTTCGCCTCGCAGTGGACCATCGGCGGCGTCGAGCTCAAGGTCACCATTCTGTGGTGGGCCGCGCTCGTCGCGATCGCCACCTGGATCCTTATCCGCACCCGCTTCGGCAACTGGATCTTCGCGGTCGGCGGCGAGGCCGACGCGGCCCGCGCGGTCGGCGTCCCGGTGATCCGTACCAAGATCGGGCTCTACCTCGGGGTCGCCTTCGCCGCCTGGGTCTCCGGGCAGCATCTGCTGTTCTCGTTCGACGTGGTGCAGTCCGGCGAGGGCGTCGGCAACGAGCTGATCTACATCATCGCGGCCGTCATCGGCGGCTGTCTGATCACCGGCGGCTACGGCTCCGCGATCGGCTCCGCGGTCGGTGCCTTCATCTTCGGTATGACCAGCAAGGGCATCGTGTACGCGGAGTGGAACCCGGACTGGTTCAAGTTCTTCCTCGGAGCCATGCTGCTCCTGGCCACCCTGCTCAACGCATGGGTACGCAAGCGCGCGGAGGCGACGAAATGACGGCCCCCCAGGCACCGGCCGACCGGGAGACGTCCCACCGGGCGCTCGTCGAGCTGGATCACGTCAGCAAGTTCTACGGCAACATCAAGGCCCTGACGGACGTCTCGCTGGAGGTGCACGCGGGGGAGATCTCCTGCGTCCTCGGTGACAACGGCGCCGGCAAGTCCACCCTGATCAAGATCATCGCGGGACTGCACCGGCATGACGCGGGGACCTTCCTCATCGAGGGCGAGGAGACCACCCTCGCCAACCCGCGCGACGCCCTGGACCGCGGCATCGCCACGGTCTACCAGGACCTGGCCGTCGTCGCCCTGATGCCGGTCTGGCGGAACTTCTTCCTCGGCTCCGAGCCGACCACCGGCGCGGGCCCCTTCAAGCGCCTCGATGTGCGGCTGATGCGCGAGACGACCCGCTCCGAGCTGCTGCGCATGGGCATCGACCTGCGCGATGTCGACCAGCCGATCGGCACGCTCTCCGGCGGCGAGCGCCAGTGCGTCGCCATCGCGCGGGCCGTCTACTTCGGCGCCAAGGTCCTCGTCCTGGACGAGCCCACCGCCGCGCTCGGCGTCAAGCAGTCCGGGGTCGTCCTCAAGTACGTCGCGGCAGCCCGCGACGCGGGTCTCGGCGTGGTCCTCATCACGCACAACCCGCACCATGCGTATCTCGTCGGTGACCGGTTCGTCCTGCTCAAGCGGGGCGCCATGTCCGGCAGCCACACCAAGGCGAGCATCACTCTGGACGAGTTGACCCGCCAGATGGCGGGCGGCAGCGAGCTGGAGGAGCTCAGCCACGAGCTGGAGCGGGCCCCGGGTCCGACTCATCTGGGTGGCCACCCGGTCGCCGACGGCCCCCAGTAGCCCGGGCCGATACCGGCCTTCGAGAACCGGGTGCGCCAGCCGCGGTGCCTTGGCAGTGGCAGAATCGAGCCCGACGGGCGCAGTCCGCCGCCGGGAGCACCGCCTCCGGCCCCCCAGACCCCGCAGGGACGATGAGCACGTACCGCGACTTCACACACCGCGGCTCCGCCCGCGCCACCGTCCTGCGGACCGTGGGCACCCGGGAGCGGCGCTCGCACCTCACGGCGCCGCGGGTACCCACGGTCGGCATCGACATCGGGGGTACGAAGGTGATGGCCGGCGTCGTCGACGCCGACGGCAACATCCTGGAGCAGCTGCGCACCGAGACGCCGGACAAGTCCAAGAGCCCCCAGGTCGTCGAGGACACCATCGTCGAGCTGGTCCTGGACCTCTCAGACCGGCACGATGTGCACGCCGTCGGCATCGGGGCGGCCGGCTGGGTCGATGCGGACCGCTCCAAGGTGCTCTTCGCCCCGCACCTCGCCTGGCGCGACGAACCGCTGCGCGACGCCCTCGCCTCCCGCCTCGTCGTCCCCGTCATGGTCGACAACGACGCCAACACCGCCGCCTGGGCGGAGTGGCGCTTCGGAGCGGGCCGCGGCGAGGACCATCTCGTCATGATCACGCTCGGTACTGGTATCGGCGGCGCGATCCTGGAGGACGGTCAGGTCAAGCGCGGCAAGTACGGCGTCGCCGGTGAGTTCGGCCACATGCAGGTGGTGCCCGGCGGGCACCGCTGCCCCTGCGGGAACCGCGGCTGCTGGGAGCAGTACAGCTCCGGCAATGCCCTGGTCCGCGAGGCCAAGGAGCTGGCCGCGGCCGATTCCCCGGTGGCGCACGGCATCATCGAGCGGGTCAAGGGGAACATCCCCGACATCACCGGGCCCCTGATCACCGAACTGGCCCGCGAGGGCGACGCGATGTGCGTCGAGCTCCTCCAGGACATCGGCCAGTGGCTCGGCGTCGGCATCGCCAATCTGGCCGCCGCGCTCGACCCCTCCTGCTTCGTCATCGGAGGCGGCGTCAGCGCCGCCGACGACCTGCTGATCGGCCCCGCCAGGGACGCCTTCAAACGCCACCTCACCGGCCGTGGCTACCGCCCCGAGGCCCGGATCGCAAAGGCGCAGCTCGGCCCGGAGGCAGGCATGGTCGGCGCCGCAGACCTGGCCCGGCTGGTGGCCCGCAGGTTCCGCCGTACCAACCGTCGCCGCGTCGAGCGGTACGAGCGGTACGCGCAGATCTACGACCAGGCCGCGAGCACCATCCGTAACACGCGCAACACTCGCACCTCCTAGGGATCTCCAGAGAAATGACCGCAGCCGAGCACCCCGTCCTGCCGCGCCAGTCCTCGCCGCCCGACGACGACAAGCCGCCGCAGGACCGGCGCCGGGTGATCCGCCGCCGCCTGATCACGGCGACGATCATCGTGCTGCTCATCGGCATTCCGGCCGGCTATCTGCTGATCTCCGCGGGGCAGAGCCGCCGCTCCGGCCAGAACAAGGAGGCCGAGGCCTCCGCACAGGGGCTCAGGGAGGGCTGGCCGTCCCGGATGCAGCGCCGGATCTTCGAGCTGCCGATGCCAGGCAACGCCCTGGACATGCAGTACTACGAGACCAACAACTGGAAGGCCAGCCGGCTGTACGTGGAGTTCCGCACCACGTCCGCCGGGCTCGACCGGTTCCTGAGCCGGCTGGGCAGCGGTCGCGCCGCCCTGGAGACCGGCAAGGTCAGCATCGGCGACCGCGACCAGAAGATCTCGGGCTGGAGCTTCGGCCCCGGGGGCGAGTGGGCGGGCACCACGCACACCAACAAGGACCCGCGGCCCACCCAGGACATCACCGTGAACATGTCCGATCCGATGAACCCTGTCGTATATGTCGTATCTGCGGCGACCCCCTGACCGGAAGCCGACAGACCGCGCTGGAGCAAGTGAGCGACGCCGGCGACATGAATACCCCGCATCCCGCACAGGCCCCGCAGCCCGCACCGCAAGGACTGCCAGTACCCGTCGCACCACAAACAGTCGGCGAACCAGGGGCAGCCGGCCGAGCCCGCGGCACCCGTGCCTCCCGCACAGATCCCGGCTGCGGCCCAGGCCCTGCCCGTGCACACCCTGCGGTACCGAGTAGTGGGTGGGATTCGCCGGTTTGCAGCATCAGGAAGTACCGGCGCAGGATGTTGGTGCGGTGCTCGCGTCCGGTCCACGTCCCTCGCCGGATGCGGAATCTTTTGTAGGCGTCGGGATCGAGCGTGGGCGAGTCGGGTGAGCACGGCCGGGCGGGAGCGGAGTCGGGGTCCCAGCACACGGACTGTGAGCTGGGGCCGGATGGCTCTGGTGACACCTGTTCGGCACCATGCTGCGGCCGGGATCGGGCTTTCCTGGGCGAGGACGGACGGCGCGAGCACGCGGCCGCGCGATTGAAGGGTGCCGTTTCCGCCTTTTCATCCGGGTACTTGTCCACGGACTCGCACCACTCACACGAAAATCCCAGGACACCGGGGTCGGCGCCCCCGGCGTCGGCTGCGGAGAGATCACCGCCGGTCTGTCCTGGGCCGGGTTCGAGCAGGGGAGAGACGCTGTGCGGGCGACCTTTACGCTGGGGCGGATCGCGGGGGTCCGGATCGGGGTCCACTGGAGCGTGCTGTTCATCTTCGGTATCATCGCGTTCGGCCTCGCGCAGAGCCGTCTCCCCCAGGTGTATCCGGGCCATGCCCCGGTGGTCTACTGGCTGGCGGGCCTCGGAGCTGCCGTAGTCTTCTTCGCCTCTCTGCTCGCCCACGAATTGGCGCACGCCGTGGTGGCGCGGCGCAACGGGGTGGTCGTGGACGACATTGTGCTGTGGCTGCTGGGCGGGGTCGCCCGGCTGAAGTCGGAGGCTTCGAGCCCGGGGGCGGAACTGCGGATCGCGGGTGTCGGTCCACTGGTCAGCCTTCTGCTGGGCGGGCTCTTCGTGCTGGGCACCTGGCTGCTCACCCTGGCGTCCGCGCCCGGACTCCTGGTTGAGGTGGTGGCCTGGCTTGCGGGCATCAACCTATTGCTCGCCGTCTTCAACGCCCTTCCCGCTGCTCCGCTCGACGGTGGGCGGCTGTTGCGCGCCTTCCTGTGGTGGCGTACGGGAGACCGGCTGCGGGCGACCGCCGGGGCCACCACGGCGGGACGCGTCCTTGGCTGCCTGCTCGTCGTGCTGGGGCTTGTGGTGTTCATGAGGGGCGGCGGGTTCGGCGGGCTCTGGCTGGCCCTGATCGGCTGGTTCCTCATCGCGGTCGCCAGCGCTGAGGGACGGCAGGCGCAGATGCGCGGTGTGCTTGCCGGCGTCCCGGTGCGTGACGTCATGACAAGGGATCCGCTCACGGTGCCCGCAGCCCTGACGGTCGCGGACCTGCTGGCCGACCCGCTGTACCGGTACCGGCACTCGGCTTTCCCGGTGACCGGTGTGGACGGGGCATTGGTCGGGCTGGTGACGCTGGACGGTGCCAGGCAGGTGCCGCTTGAGAAGAGCGGGGCGGTGACGGTGGGTGAGGTGATGGTGCCGCTGTCGCGGACCACCGTCGCGGGTCCGGACGACTCAGTGGCGGATCTGCTGCCCCGCATAGAGCCCGGCGCCGAGCACCGCGTCCTGGTGATGGACGAGGGCAGACTCATCGGGATCCTGTCGCTGTCGGACATCAGCCGTACGGTGACCTGGCTGACGAACGCCGCCCCGAGGCGGTAGGAAGTCGACCGAGAAGCTCCCGGCCAGCTGGTCCGGCGGGTGCCGGGACCCCTTCCCATGAGAAATTGTGAGATATGGGAGCGTGAGCGGGTGAGTGAGACGACGACTGAAACCCTGCAATACCGCTTTGACGGGCCAGAAGAAGCGCCGACCCTGGTGATCGGCCCCTCCCTCAGTACTGCATGGCACAGGTTGTAGATCGTGTCTTGTGTGGTCCGGATGGTTCAAGTGAGTCGCGTAAGCGCAGGTCAGGTACCTGTGGTCCAGGTGCGTCGACGCTGTTGGTGAGAGGCATGTGAGAGGTGGCGTACCCGCGTCGGCCGGAGCCGACGGCCGACACCGTCACCACCGCGATCGGAATCTTGCCCCCGCCGGGGCCCGCCGACCTCGTCGGCACCATCGGCGGGGCCGTCCTCGACGCCCTGAACCCCGAGGCCCACCTGCACCCCAAGGGGCAGACCAGAATGGCGGCCCTCATCTCCGCGGCCGCCGCCGGGGCGCAACTGGTTGTCGAGACCCACAGCGACCACGTCCTCAATGGCGTTCGCCTTGCCGTCAAACGGGGGGACTTGCAGCCGTCCCATGCTGGGCGTAGGAGGTGGGTTGGTGCTGCTGGTGAGCCGGTTGTTCTTGTCGTAGTAAGGAGGTGACCGTCTTGTTCGCGGCGTCGGTGATCTTGGCGCCGACGAGTCACCCCACACGGGGCGCCGCCTGAACGTAGGGGTGCCCCCTACGTCAACTACCGTGATAAACATATGACGTGATCTTGGGGGCGGTGTCGGGCTTATCCCGGTCGCCAGTAATTGAGTACACGGAAATTTAGGGAAAGAATCGTCGGCACATGGGTGAACAGCGAGAAAACAGCGCATGGATGCGCCGATTCCACCCAGCTCCGGAGAGTGGCGTCCGACTATTGTGTCTGCCGCACGCCGGAGGCTCCGCGCCCTTCTACTTCCCGATGTCCAAGTCGCTCTCCCCGGCTGTTGACGTCCTGTGCCTCCAGTACCCCGGACGTCAGGACCGGCGGCTGGACCCGGGCATCGACAACATCCCGGACTACGCGGACGCCATCGCCGCCGAGTTGAAGCCCTGGCTCGATATGCCGACGGCATTCTTCGGCCACAGCATGGGCGCCGTCCTCGCATACGAGGTGGCGCTGCGCCTGGAGCGTGACGGGCTTCCCGGCCCGATCGCCCTGTTCGCGTCCGGCCGCCGCGCACCGTCCCGTTACCGCGAAGAGAACGTGCACCGCCGCGACGACGACGGCATCGTGAAGGAGATGCAGCTTCTGAGCGGCACCGACTCCCGCATCCTCGGCGACGAGGAGATCCTGCGGATGGTGCTGCCGGCGATCCGCAGCGACTACACGGCCATTGAGACCTATCGCTCCGATGCCGGAGCCGCGGTGCGTGCCCCGATCACGGTCTTCACCGGCGACAACGACCCCAGGACAAGTCTCGAAGAGGCCGAGGCGTGGCGCGCCCACACCACCGGCGAATTCGACATCCAGGTTTTCCCTGGCGGTCATTTCTTCTTGGCCAACCACTCGGAGAAGATCATTGAGATCATCTCCACGAGGATCTCTGCGGTCGGCCGGCAGCAGTCCTGACCGGACCGCGAATTCACAATCAACGTACCATTCCTGCGGTCCGGCGTGACTTCCGGACCGCAGGTCAGGGTTTTTGGGGACGAACTCACCTTGCCTGCCAAACTTTTCGAACGTGATAGTCATCTCGCGACGCTGAACGACATGCTGTGCAGCGCGAAACAGGGGAGGGGGCGGCTGGCGCTCATCAGCGGCGCCGTCGCCAGCGGAAAGACCGACCTGCTCGACAGGTTCGCGGAGCGGACCCTGTCCAGCGACGCGCTGTTACTGGAGACCGCCGGATCCCGATCGGAGCGCGAACTGCCCTTCGGGCTGTTGAAGAAGGTGTTCGACAACGCCACGATGTCGCCCCAGGCCCGTGCCGAGGCGATCGCGCTGCTGGACGGCGCGGACACCGACGAGGAGAGCGACGCCCCCGCCCGGCTGCGCACGATGTCCCGCGTCTCCTCGGTTCTCCTGCAACTGGCCGAGGGCCGCCCGCTCGTCATCACGGTCGACGATGTGCACTGGGGTGACAGGCACTCCCTCCAGTTCCTGCTCCACCTGGCCCGCCGGGTACGTCAGGCCAAGGTGCTGGTGGTGCTCACCGAGTCCACCCGGCTGCGCCAGGAACAGCTGGTGTTCCACGCCGAGTTGCTCCGTCAACCCAACTGCGGCCAGCTGCGGCTTCACATGCTCACCGAGGCGGGCGTCGCGCGCGTACTCAACGCCTATGTCTCCAGCACCGTCGCCGCCCGGCTGGCCCCCGAGTGCCACCGGCTCACGGGCGGCAACCCGCTGCTGCTGCGCGCTCTCATGGAGGACTGGCGGGCCGACGGCGAACACGGCGAATCCCTGCAACGGCCCGTCCCCGGTGAGGCGTACGCCCAGGCTGTGCACGGCTGCCTGCACCGTGGCGTCCCCGATGTGCTGACCATCGCCCAGGGCATCGCGGTCCTGGGCGATGCCGACTGCCCGGTGCTGCTGAGCGAACTGCTTGGCCTCAACACCGGCGCCGTCGAGCAGGGCGTACAGGACCTGCACCAGAGCGCGCTGCTGGAAGGCGGAGCCTTCCGCAGCCCTGCCACGCGCACCGCCGTGCTCGACGCCATCCCCGCCGTCACCCTCGCCACACTGCACCGGCGCGCCGCCCGGCTGCTCCACAGCGACGGCGCCGCCGTGCTCGAAGTCGCCCGGCACCTGGTCGCCGCCCGATGGGATGTCGAGCGCTGGGCCGTGCCCGTGCTGCGTGAGGCGGCCGAGTACGCGCTCGCAGAAGAGGACCCGGAATTCGCGCTGCGCTGCCTGGAACTCGCCCATGCCGCCTGCCAGGACGGGCCTGCGCGGGCCGCCCTGAAGACCCGTCTGGTCAGCGTCGCCTGGCGGCTGGGCCCGATGTCGGCCGAGGTTCACCTCCCGCAGCTCGTCGCCGAGTTGGAAGCCGGCCGTGTCGCCTCCCGCGACCTGGCGCTGTCCGTCTCGTACCTCCTCTGGTCCGGCCGCCTGGAGCAGGCGGCGCACGCCGTCGCCCGGTTGTCCGCCGCCGAGCGGACCGCCTCGGGTGGGTCGGACACCTCCGGCGGCGAGGATGTGCGGGGCGCGGCCCTGGCTGCCACCGCACAGTGGCTGACCGCGGTCAGCCCGCCGCTGCGCTCCCGCATCCCCACCGTCGGCGTCGCGGCCCAGGCGACCGCCACCGGCCCGCGCGACCTGACGGGCGAGGCGTACGCGCAGTCCGCGGCCTCCTTGACCGCCGTCCTCAGCGGAGGCCAGGCGCACCGCGCGGTGATCGAGGCCGAACGTGTCCTCCAGCGCTACCACCTGTCCGACAACGCCCTGCAGCCGCTGGCGTTCGCCCTGATGGCCCTCGTCTACGCCGAACGGATCGACCTCGCCCAGACCTGGTGCGAACGGCTGCTGGGCGAGTGCGCGGGCCGGCAGGTACCCACCTGGCAGGCGGTGCTGTCCGCCGTACGGGCCGAGATCGCGCTGCGGCAGGGCGATCTGACGGTCGCCACACACCAGGCGCGGAGCGCGCTCTCCCGGATATCCCCGGCTGGCTGGGGTGTGGCCATAGCCCTGCCACTGGCCACCTTGATCGAGGGCGAGACCGGCATGGGCCGCTACGACGAGGCCATGGCGCTGCTGGAACATCCGGTCCCCGACGGGCTGTTCCAGACCCTGCTGGGACTGCACTACCTGCGCGCCCGCGGGCGCTACCACCTGGCAACCGGCCGATTCCACGCCGCCCTTGGCGACTTCAATGCCTGTGGTGACCTGATGACCGCCTGGCGGGTGGACACCCCGCAGCTGGTGCCGTGGCGGCTGGACGCCGCCGAGGCATGGCTGGCCCTGGACGAGGCCGAGCGGGCGCACGCGCTCGCCGAGGAGCAGATGCGGCGCAGTCCGGGGAATCGGGGGCTGCGCGGTGCACTGCTGCTGATCCTGGCCCGGGGCGACGACCTCCGGCGCCGGCTTCCCCGCCTCAAGGAGGCCGTCGAGATCCTGGAGAACGGCGACGACCGGCTTCAGCTCGCGTGTGCGCTCGGCGAACTCGGCCGCGGTTACCGCGCGTTGGGTGACTTCAACCGCGCGCGGGTGCTGGTGCGCAAGGCGTGGCACGTCGCCAAGGCGTGCGGGGCGGAGCCGCTGTGCCGCCAGCTCATCCCCAGCCATGGGGACGGGGCAGAGGCGGCTGCCCCGGCCGGGCAGGCAGGCGGCGACGCCGCTCAGCCGGAGGTCGACGCGCTCACGGAGGCGGAGGCACGGGTCGCGCTCCTGGCCGCGCACGGCAATACGAACCGGGAGATCGCTTCCAAGCTGTGCGTCACCGTGAGCACGGTGGAGCAGCATCTCACCCGGATCTATCGGAAGTTGAAGGTGAAGCGGCGGCGAGACCTGCCTGCGAAGCTTGCGGACAGCAGCCTCGCCGGGATCGCCTGACAGTTCGACCCATGGGTGAGCCCTGAGGCTGTGGGTTGCGTCCGGCCCGCCGTCCCAGGGCCCCACCGTCCTGTGTCTCCCCGCCGCGGGGCTCAAAAGAGGCCGGACAAGCCCCTTTTGAGCCTCCGTTCGGCCGAGGGAGCGTGCCTCAGGACAGCAGGCCGCGCTCCATCGCTGTCATGACCGCCGCCGTGCGGTCGGATACGCCCAGTTTCTTGAACGAGCGCAGCAGATGTGTCTTGACGGTGGCCTCGCCGATGAAGAGGCGGGTGCCGATCTCGGCGTTGGTCAGGCCCAGGCTGACGAGACCGAGGACTTCGCGTTCGCGGCCGGAGAGCGGGGAGGGCTCGACGACGCGGGGGCGGAAGAGCTTGCCCGCGAGGGACGGGGTGAGGACGGTCTCGCCGCGGGCGGCGGTGTGGACGGCGTCGACGAGCTCCTGGCGGGAGCTGCCCTTGAGGAGATACCCGGAGGCGCCAGCTTCGACCGCGCGGAGGATGTCGGTGTCGTCCTCGTAAGTGGTGACGATGACGATCTTGGTGCCGGGGCAGAGGCGCAGGATCTGGCCCGTGGCGGCCACGCCGTCCATGCCGCCCATGCGCAGGTCGAGCAGGGCGATGTCGGGGCGCAGAGCGGTGGCCTGGACGACGGCCTCCTCACCGGACCCGGCCTGACCGACGACGCTGATGCCTTCGGCGGACTCCAGCATGGCGCTCAGGCCCTCGCGTACCACCGGGTGGTCGTCGGCCAGCAGCACCCTGACCGTCGTTGTCTCAGTCACTGAACGCCTCCTGGCCGACCGCGCCCAGTGGGGCGGTCACTTCGATCGTGGTGCCCCGGCCGGGGCTGCTGCTTACGGTGGCCGACCCGTTGATCTCCATGGCCCTGGCCTGCATGCCGCGCAGCCCGTATCCGTCCTGGTCCCCGTCGGGGGTGAAGCCCTGGCCGTCGTCGCGGACGACGAGGCGGACGGTGTCCTCATCGTAGGCGACGATCACCTCGACCGTACGGGCCCGGGTGGCGTGCTTGCGCACGTTGGCGATGGCCTCCTGCACCGAGCGCAGCAGGACGACGCTGACGGCCATCGGCAGCGGCTTCTCGGAGCCCTCGACGGTGCAGCGCACATCCAGGCCGGTCTCGGCGACCAGGCCGTCCGCCTGCCTGCGCACGGCCTGCACCAGGGAACTGCCGCGCAGCGAGGGCGGGGTGAGAGCGGTGACGAAGTCCCGCGCCTCGGCGAGCGACTCCTTGGCCACCCGGCCGGCCAGCGCCAGATGGGCGCGGGCCAGATGGGGGGAGTGGTCCAGCTCCGAATCGACCGTCTGGACCAGGCCGATGATGCTGGTCAAGCCCTGGGCGATGGTGTCGTGGATCTCCCGCGCCAGCCGTTCGCGCTCGGCGGAGATCCCGGCCTCGTGGGAGAGCCTGGCCACCCGTTCCCGGCTGCGCTGGAGCTCCTCGATGAGTCCACCGCGCGCCTTGCTCTGGCGTACCACCCGCTTGATCCACATCCCGAGCAGTGTGGACAGCCCGATGCTCAGCAGCGCGATGGGCAGCACCTGGAGCACCCCCAGGCCCAGGTTCTCGCCGCGTACCCACACCACCAACACCGGCCAGAGATTGGCCACGATGACCAACGTGACCGCCTGCGGCATCGACAGGCTCATGATGAGCATGGGGACGACGGCGAACATCGCGAAGCAACCGGACAGGTTGAACGACGTGGCCACGGCGAACAGCAACAACAGGACACCCGCGAAGACCAGATTCCGCGGCCCGGCCGCGTCGCCGATCATCAGAGGCCGGCCGAGCCCCGCGTACCAGGGCACGATCAGGGTCAGCGCGCCGATGGCCACGGCAGGAGTGCCGGAGCTGATCAGCAGGGTGGCCGTGACGAGATAGGAAATTGCGAAGAAGCTGTCCCACAGACCGAACCAGCGGGTCCCGGACTCGGGTCCGTAATACGCGCCGGCCTGCGACGTGTCGTGCTGAGCCTGTGGAACGTCACGTCGAAAATAAGTGCGCACGCCCCTAGTCCTACCACGCGTGTCCACCGTGTCCACCGTCCGGTGGACAGCCGGAACCCACCGTTCAGTCGTCTCCGCGACCGGTGCCGCGGGCCTAGCGTAGGAACCCAGGACGCCGCCGAAGCGGCGCGCCACAGTCAAGAGCCGAGCCGCGCAGGAGACATTGCACATGAGCCAGTTGAGCCAGTTCGTCACCGCTCTCATCGCAAGCGGCACGATTCTGATCATTATCCTGGCCACCGATATCGGCCGCCGCCAGATCACCACCATGCGTATGGTGCGCTCAGTGCTCGCCGTTGCTGTCATCATCGCCATTTTCGTGCACTCGTTCCCCACCGTCGGGAACGACGTCTCGTTCCAGTGCGTGGGTATCGGAATCGGAGTGATCGCCGGTCTCATCGCCGGTGCGCTGCTGCCCGCCTACCGTCATGAGTCCGGTCAGATCTACACCATCGGGGGGATCGGCTATGCGCTGGTGTGGGTTGTACTTTCCAGTGGGCGCGTGCTCTTCGCCTACGGTGCCGAGCACTGGTTCACGGCGGATCTCGTCCGCTTCTCCATCGACTACAAGATCAGCGGACCGGACACCTACGCCAACGCGTTCGTCTTCATGTCCCTGGCCATGGTCCTGACCCGTACCGCCGTCCTGCTGACCAAGATGCGAAAGCTGCGTGTCACCGAGGCGGCGCAGAACGTGGTCCCGGAGTCGCAGAGCAACAGCGGCGCGGCGCTCTGATACGGGAGGGTGCTGGGGATCTCGGCCCGGCCGAGATCCCCAGCACCCTCCTCGCTGGACAACATGACATCTCATCAGCTCGGCAATCTGCCTTGACGTTAAGAACTTGGGTGAAGCAGCAGTGGAAAGCATGGAAGATGTGAGGCTCCGGCCGCCCCGGCACCGGGTGGGGAGCCGCGCGATCGGCTGGTGGACAGTGCAGTCGGCGCTGCTCGCCGTGCCGCTTCCGCTCACCTTCGGAATCCTGTGGGCCTCCATACCTCCCACTCGTGAATTCTTCATGTGGGCGACACTGATTTCGCTGCTGCCCGGCCTGATCTACACGGCCGTGATGCCGACCTGGCGCTACCGGGTGCACCGCTGGGAGGTCACCGACGAGGCGGTCTACGCGGCTTCCGGCTGGCTGTGGCAGCAGTGGCGCGTGGTCCCGCTGTCCCGGGTACAGACGGTGGACACCCTGCGTGGACCGGTCCAGCAGATGTTCGGTCTCTCCGGAGTCACCGTGACCACCGCCTCCGCCTCCGGCGCCGTGAAGATCAAGGGTATCGAGCACCAGGTCGCCGAGGACCTGGTGGAACATCTGACCCGATTCACCCAGGCCACCGCAGAGGACGCCACATGAGCGGCGAGAACGCCGTACGGCGGGCGGCGCACGCCGCTCCGCAGTGGGGTCGGCTCAACTCTCGGCTGATCCTGGTCAATCTGGCCGTCCTGGCCGCACCGGTGGCGATGTTCCTGGCGACCTTCCTGATCACCGGGAAGGCCAACCTCCAGGTACTGATCAGCCTCGGCTCCCTTTTCCTCACCTTCCTGGTCATCAGCGGCATCAGCCTGATGCGGCTGTTCACCACCCGCTACCGGGTCACCGACGACCTGGTGGAGCTGCAGTCGGGGCTCCTGTTCCGCAGCCGTCGCTCGATTCCGATCGACCGCATACGCAGTGTCGACCTGACCGCCAATCCGCTGCACCGGCTCTTCGGTCTCACCAAGCTCACCATCGGCACCGGCGAGCAGAGCGTCTCCGCGGGCCAGCGGCTGGCGCTGGACGGTATCGGCAGGGCGGACGCCGCCGAGCTGCGCCGGCAGCTGATCGAGCGCCGGGACGCCAGGCGCGGCCTGGCCACCGTCGCCGCGGACGACGGCCCGATCAGCGAACTGGACTGGTCCTGGCTGAGGTACGGCCCGCTGAGCGTCTGGGGCGTCGGCGGCGTCTTCATCGCCGTGGCCAGCGTCTACCGCACGCTGCGCGAGCTGAAGGTGGACCCGCTGGAGCTCGGGATCGTCAAGGATCTCCAGGACCGCTTCGGCTCGGTCCCGCTGTGGTACGGGATCCTGGTCGTCCTGGCCGTCGTGGTGGCCATCGGCATCGTCGGCTCCACCGCCACCTTCATCGAGAGCTGGTCCGGCTATCAACTGGCGTGCGAGGAAAGCGGAATGTTCCGCATCCGTCGCGGACTGTTCGTCACCCGCTCCGTCAGCATCGAGAAGCGGCGGCTGCGCGGCGTGGAGCTGGTCGAGCCGATCCCGCTGCGCTGGGCCAAGGCGGCCAAGCTCAACGCCATTGCCAGCGGCCTGGGCAACCGGGAGGACAACCGCAGGCGGAGCGTCCTGACCCCGCCCGTGCCCCGCGCCGAGGCCCGCCGAGTGGCCGCCGAGGTGCTGGGCGAGCACCTCTCGCTGACCGTCCGGGACGGGTTGATCCGGCACCCCCGGGCCGCCCTGCGGCGCCGGATCAACCAGGCACTGATCTGGTCGGTGCTGATCGCCGCCGTACCCTTCGGCCTCGGTCTGTGGTTCGGCCACGGACTGACGTCCGTCGGCTGGATCACCGGTGCGGTCCTGGTGCCGGTCCTGTCGGCCTTCGCGTACAACGCCTACCGGACCCTCGGCCACGGCATCCGCGGCGGCTATCTCCTGGCCAGCGCGGGGACGTTCGTGCACCGCACCGTCGCCCTCCAGCGGGACGGAATCATCGGCTGGAAGATCACCCGGACGCCTTTCCAGCGCCGCGCCGGGCTGTTCACCCTCGGTGCCGCCACGGCCGCCGGTGAAGGCGTCTACAAGGTCCGCGACGTCTCCACGGGCCAGGGCATCGCCCTCGCGGAGGAAGCGGTACCGCAGCTCCTCCTTCCGTTCCTGGAACGGGCACCCCGGTCCGCCCGTCGCGGCTGACCGACCACAGACCAACTGGCGATCCCCCGAGAGGTGGAGGGTCGGCCGAAAGGCC
>NZ_JBEOVN010000029.1:0-51185 GCF_040295565.1 Streptomyces sp. NPDC002785
CTCGACGACGCCGGTCTGCCGCGGCCGAAGAACCAGCAGATCAACGACCTCTGCGGCGAGGTCGTTGTCCCGGTTCGGGTGTCCGCCCCACAGGCGTGTTGTGCGGGGATCAGCCGCCGAGCGGAAGGCTGTTGGTCGACAGGCCGTTGGTGTTCAGGCCGCCGGGGTTCAGGCCGCCCGCGGGCAGACCGCCGATCAGGCCCTTGACCGGGGCGGTGGCGTCGCCGGCAAGCTTCTGCCGGCCGGTGCCGAGGAGCTTGGTGGCCGTGTCCGGGGCCGGAACGGACCGGGCCGTGGTCCCCAGCGCCGAGTCGGCGACCGGCAGGGCAGTGGCCGCGGCGTCGGCCGGCAGCACAGAGGCGGATGCGGTCCCCGCGGCGGCAGCGGCGAAAGCGGCACCGAGAGCGGCGACGCCGAGAGTCCTGACAGCAGACTGCTTCATGTGGAATTCATCCTTGGGGAGGGGGATGTGAGCTGAGCGGCTCTGAAACGTAGTCAGCCCACTGCCCGTCCCGCAAACATGGCGACACACGGAAAACGGCCGAGATTTCGCTGTCCAGGCCGTTGTCCGCAGAGGTGCGGTTCAGCCCGCGGAAGCGGAAGGAACGCTGGTCGCAGCCGTCTGCTCGAAGAGCCATTCGGACTTCAGCTCGGCATATCCGGGCTTGATCACGTCATTGATCATCGCCAGACGTTCGTCAAAAGGAATGAATGCCGATTTCATCGCATTGACGGTGAACCACTGCATGTCGTCGAGCGTGTATCCGAAAGTCTCGGTCAGCTTCTCGAATTCGTGGCTCATGCTCGTACCGCTCATCAGCCGGTTGTCCGTGTTCACGGTGGCCCGGAAATGCAGCTTTCGCAGCAGCCCGATGGGGTGCTCGGCGTACGAGGCGGCGGCGCCGGTCTGGAGGTTGGAGGTCGGGCACAGCTCCAGCGGGATGCGCTTGTCCCGTACGTAGGAGGCGAGGCGGCCGAGCTTCACACCGCCGTCCTCGGCGACCTCGATGTCGTCGATGATGCGGACGCCGTGGCCGAGCCGGTCGGCGCCGCACCACTGGAGGGCCTGCCAGATCGACGGCAGGCCGAAGGCCTCGCCCGCATGGATGGTGAAGTGGTTGTTCTCGCGCTTGAGATACTCGAAGGCGTCGAGGTGCCGGGTGGGCGGGAAGCCCGCCTCCGCGCCCGCGATGTCGAAGCCGGCGACGCCCTGGTCGCGGTAGCGGTTGGCGAGCTCGGCGATCTCCAGGGAGCGGGCGGCGTGCCGCATCGCGGTGAGGAGGGCGCCCACACGGATGCGGTTACCGTCCAGGCGGGCCCGCCGTTCGCCCTCGCGGAAGCCCTCGTTGACCGCTTCGACGACCTCTTCGAGGGTCAGCCCGGCTTCCAGGTGCTGCTCGGGGGCGTACCGCACCTCGGCGTACACGACACCGTCCGCGGCCAGGTCCTCGGCGCATTCGGCGGCCACCCGGACCAGTGCGTCGCGGGTCTGCATGACGGCGCAGGTGTGGGCGAACGTCTCCAGGTAGCGCTCCAGCGATCCGGAGTCGGCCGCCTCGCGGAACCAGATGCCGAGCTTGTCGGGCTCGGTCTCGGGAAGTCCGTCGTAGCCGCTCGCGACGGCGAGGTCGACGATCGTTCCCGGGCGCAGGCCGCCGTCGAGATGGTCGTGGAGAAGGACCTTGGGGGCACGCCGGATCTGATCCTGGCCGGGCACATGAAGGGTCGGGCTCATCATTTGGGCACTGTAACGCCTACGCGCGTAGATTGTCGCTTTCCGATGCGTAACAGTGACCGCGAATACGGGTGGAGTACACGTGTCCTTCTGACACTGTTCTGTTATGGCACAGCGCGCACTCCCCCTGCCTGCTGCGAGGCTGGGACGGGCCGTCAGGACGGCCGGAGCACCAACTGCGGTCAGCGGCGTGGTTCTGCTGCTCCCGGACGGCGAGGCCGACTCGCACCGCCGCCCTTCCCCTCTCTCGTACGCCCTCCAGCTGCCGCTGGCCCGCACTCTGGCCCGCGCGGGCCGGGAGGACGGGCTCGCCGCACATGTCGTGCGCTACCGCTGCCGCGGCTGGAACGCGACCGACGCACAGCTCGCGGCGGACGCCCGATGGGCGGTGGACGAGGTCGTACGACGCTACGGTGACATCCCCGTCTGTCTCGCCGGCCACGGCATGGGCGGCCGGGCCGCACTCCGGGCGGGCGGCCACGCTGCGGTCAACTCCGTTCTGGCGATGGCCCCTTGGCTGCCCGAGAACGCGGCGGACGAACCGGAGCCGGTGAAGCATCTGCTCGGCCGGCAGGTTCTGCTCGTCCACGGCACGAACGATGCCCGCACCGACCCCGAACTCTCCTTCCGCCTGGCCGAACGCGCCAAGAAGACCAACCGCGACACCTGCCGTTTCGAGGTCCACTCGGACGGCCACGGACTGCGCCAGCACCGGGCCGAAGTGGTGGCCCTGGTAACGAACTTCGTCCGCGGATCGCTCTTCGGCCGGGCCTACGCGCGCCCGGTCGCCGACGCACTGGCGGCACCGCCACCACTGGGGTTGCGGATGCCGCTGGCTGCGGGGTTCGGGAGGTCGCTGCGGGGCTGAAGGGCGACCAGAAATTGACAGCGGGGCCATCCCCGCGGGTGCGGGGATGGCCCCGCCGGCTAGATACTCGCGCGCAATGGTGTCGTCACAGGCTCCACGATGCCAGGGCGCATGGCCACTCCCCCAGGGAAGTACGTCCGGGATCGGCACCCTTGCTCACTTGTCCATCGCGAGGGCCTGCCCCAGCTCGCCGTGCGGACCTCCGGAGAACTGACGGTGAAGAGCTGTAGCGCGATAGCGGACCAGCCCGGAGCGATAGCTCGGCGGCAACTGGGCGAAGGACTCGGCGGCCATGGCTGCGGCTGCTCCGGGGTCACCGTCCGCTGCCAGACACGCGGCGGTGTCCATCGTGAGCAGTGCCCGGGTCATCACGGAATGCGAGGACGTGAGAGCTCGGGCATCGTCCTGCGCCGCGTACGCGGCCGAGCTGTCGCCGAGCAGCGTGTACGCCTGGGACAGATGCACGAAGTGCTTTTGCAGCGGGTAGCCGATCCACGAGTCCGCCGTCTCCGGATCATCCAATCGCTCAGCGACCGTGCGCACGTCCCGGACGGCGGCCCTCGCGCCGGCCTTGTCGCCGAGCGCGGCGAGCGCGCGGGCGGTGACGGCCGCGGCGAGCGCAGCCGCAGCCGTGGGTGCCCGTCCCGCTTCGCGGCGTGCCCGCGCGGCGAGCGTTGCCGCGGCACCCGGGGCCCCGTAGTTGAGCGGGACCATGGCGTGCCGGGCGAGCACCCAGGCCGTGACGCGCCGATCACCGGACTCGCGGGCGGCCTTCTCCGCCGTGGTGAACCAGCGAATGGCGTCGGGCTGGTCGTCCCGGTCGTGCTGGATGATCGCGACGAGTCCGGCCATGCCAGCAGCCGTGCGGACCAGCTCCGCGCGGGCCCGCGCGGTATGCGGCTGGCCGAGGGCCTTGCGCAGGAGGATCAAGTCAGGCTGCATCTCAGCGAGAACTGTCTCCGGCGCCCGGCCGTGATAGCCACCCCGGTGCCGCTCGAACGCGGACTCCAGGTACGCCAGGTCGCCGTCGCCCGTGCCGGCCAGGGCGACGTCGATCTCCTCCCTGGCGTGCGCAATGCCGGGCAGCGCGGTGGCGCCCATCGCGGCTGCTGCCGTCTCCATGAAACGTCGTCGGTCCACGTCGCTCAGCTCCTCCTTGCCCTGCCGCCGGTACTGCCGTGCTGCAATGACGGCACGGCGAACGTCACCGACCGTCAGCCCGTAGGCACGCGCGATCGCCTCGTGCCACACGGGGGTGGGGAGCCGCTTCTCCGTCTCCCACCGTTTGAGGTTGTCCGGGTCGAAGAAGCGGCCGTCCTGGGCCTCCTCCATCAGGAGCGCCTGTTCCTGGCGTGTGCGTCCGGCACGTTCGCGGATCTCCCGTAACAGGGTGCCGATCCCCTGCGGACTCATCATGGGCCGCCTTTCCTGTGCTGCGAGATCTGTACCCAGTGCTGGCCCCCCGATCTGGCCCCCTGCCCAGAAATGCGCCCGTTCCTGGCCCCTCTGCCCCGGCCCATACGTCCGTTGAATGGAGCATCGCCGCACCCCAGATTCTCGTACAGGAGGCCACTCTTCTATGGGGACCATCCCCGCGGGCGCGGGGAGCAGTCGCCGAAGACCGCGTACTGATCGGGTCGGTGGGGGTCGGTGGGGACCATCCCCGCGGGCGCGGGGAGCAGAGGTCGCCGGGCGTCGGTATGGGAACGGTGAGGGGACCGTCCCCGCGGGCGCGGGGAGCAGAACCTGACTGCTTTCGGCAGGTGAAGGCCAACGGGACCATCCCCGCGGGCGCGGGGAGCAGCGAGCGCCACCGGCCCCACCTCGTCGAGTGGGAGGACCATCCCCGCGGGCGCGGGGAGCAGGATACAGGCGTTGTTGAAGCCTTGGTGGATCAGGGACCATCCCCGCGGGCGCGGGGAGCAGACCCAGTCGCCTTTCAAGGCACTGTCGCCGATGGGACCATCCCCGCGGGCGCGGGGAGCAGGTCCAGGGCCGGACGGTGCGCGGGTGTCGTCGGGGACCATCCCCGCGGGCGCGGGGAGCAGACATCCATCTACAGCATGACCAGGAGCCTGGTGGGACCATCCCCGCGGGCGCGGGGAGCAGCTTCGAGAACCGAGTGATGCCCCGGTAGACACGGGGACCATCCCCGCGGGCGCGGGGAGCAGGTTGGAGACGGGCTTGGGTGTCGATGCGGCCAGGGACCATCCCCGCGGGCGCGGGGAGCAGCCCTGTACCGGGTGGGCGACAAGCCAGCCGATGGGACCATCCCCGCGGGCGCGGGGAGCAGCCACCCTCGAGCGCGACCTGCGCGGTGACCCGGGGACCATCCCCGCGGGCGCGGGGAGCAGCACCTGACAGTGTCACGGCCCCCGTGACACCCAGGACCATCCCCGCGGGCGCGGGGAGCAGGCTGACAAGCATCGCGAGGCATGTGACGACGTGGGACCATCCCCGCGGGCGCGGGGAGCAGACTCCACGACCTGCGGTTTTAGCTCAGGTGCGAGCCATTCTGACTCACTTTTACAGATTCCGGCATATCGGACGAACGGAACACCTTAGGCTTTCATGCCTTCCCGAAGCGGCGTCGCTTGGATGCCTTGCTCCAGCCCGGCTTTGGGCCATCGTCGCCCTTCCTCGGTGCCGCAACAGCGTTCGGGCGACGGATCAACGTCAGGCCCTCGTGGTCGATCGGGTGCCAGCTATGGTCGTGGGTCCGGAAGGTGAAGCCCTGTTCGTTGTTCGTCGTATGAGCAAGCAAGGCCCGGCCCTGCCCCGCGTATTGCTGGACCTCGTCCCACAGCACGTCGCGGATTCTTGCCGACGGGTTCCCGATGAAGACGCCTGCGGAGATCTCGAGCAACCAGCGGGTGAGGAATCCTCTGAGGCCGACAGGGCAGTTGGTGAGAACGATCACAGTCACCAGAGCATCGCCTCGTCCTCACCGCTGTTCGTGCCCCCGTAGTTGCGGCCTGCTGGAACCTTGTGCCCGCCGTCGCTCTGGAGCGTGACGACATCCTGGTCACCAGGGTCCGTGACGGAGCGCGCGTCGTCCTGCAGCAGGAGGCGTTTGATGTCGTCCACGCAGCGGTTCAGCAGCGATGTTTCGTTGATGCGGTCGCGCAGGGCTCTGCGGGTGCGGGAGGCCACGTCCTCTTCGTCCTCCGCGGCGATGTCGAAGGCCAGAGGGATGCCGATTTCGGTCTTGTAAAGGTCTGCGATGTCGAGGACGAAGGACAGTTCGTGGCCGGAGTGGACGAAGCCGAGCGCTGGGCTGCAGCCGAGGGAGGCCACGACCGCGTGGGCGATGCCGTACATGCACTGGGCGGCGGCGGTGATGGCCTGGTTGACCGGGTCGCCGGCGGCAAAATCCCCCGGGGTGTACTTGCGGCCGCGCCATCGGATGCCGGTGCGGGCCGCCTGGGCGCGGTAGCAGTCCTTGACGCGGCGGCCTTCGCTGCCGAGGAGTCCCTGGCGGGTGAGTCCGGCCGGGTCCTCGTCGGGGAAGCGCAGCCGGTACATGGCGCGGGCGACGGCCAGTCGGCTGCGGACGTTCGCCCACTGGACCGCCTGGGCCTCAGCGAGCGCGGAGGAGCGGGTCAGGGCGCGCCCGCCTGCGTAGTAGCGCACGCCTTGCTCACCCACCCACGCGACGGCGGCGCCGGTCTCGCCGAGGACGCTCATCGCCTGGTGCGTGATGCGGGTGCCGGGGCCCAGGAGCAGGGTGCCGATGGTCGCCGACGGGATGTGGGTGGTGCCGTCGGCGTCCTCGGCGGTGATGGCGTTGGCGTCCCGGTGCACCGTGCAGCGCTCCAGGTAGATGAAGGAAAGCCGTTCGCCGGTGCGGGTGAGGTGGCGCGGGGTGAGGGCCGTGCGCTGGGAGACCGTTGTCACGTTTCACTCCGTGCCGGTGAGCGGTGCCAGGGTGATGAGGCCGCAGCCGTACGCCTTGGCCTTGCCGATTCCCTGGGTGAGGGTGCGGCGCAGCGCGGCGGGGTCGGCGACTTCGAGCCGGCCGTCGAAGGTGACCGTCACGAGGCTGACGGGATTCCTGCCGGTGCCGTCGTTGCTGCGGGACTTGTCGAAGGACAGGCCGCGCTTGTCACGGACGGTCAGTTCGTACTGGTCCCCAGAATGCTCATGCTTCTTGAACGTCGTTCCGCCGGGCAGCAGACGTTTGCTGTCCGGCTTCTCCAGGATGCGGAAGCCTCCTGGCTCCTGGCGGTCGAGGAGCCAGGCCATCTGGTGTACGGGATTCAGATGGGCGGTGCGCTTCTTCGGCTCGTCCGGCTTGCGGCGGATGTAGTGGACGGGGTTGGCAGTCAGCCGGAACGCCCACTTCTCCCCCGCGGCCAGACGGTCGAGGAACGGAGCGTAGGGCCTGGTCTGCCAGCCCGGGGTTTCCGGGTCGGTGGCCGCCGCGGGCCAGCCGGCCTGCTCCACGAGGTGGGTCAGGTCGGGCCGGGCGGGGCTGACGATGTACAGCAGCACCTCGGCCTGCGCGTTCTGGTCCAGGCGCCACAGCACCCGCGGCCCGTCGGGGGCGGGCGTGTCCGAGGGGAGCAGGCCGGGAAACGATGCCATGACTGCCGCGTGAAGCACCTGGGGGGAGGAGAGCAGTCGGCGTGCACCGGGGCGCGCGGTGTTCACACGGAATCGGGTCAGGAACATCAGGCGCTCTCCTCCAGGGCATCGAACGGGTCATGTCGGGGATGCTGGGGCACGGCCGCCGGGTTGGGGATGTTGTCCACTGTCCTGCTGACCATGGTGCGCAGGGCGTGCCGACGGTGTTCGGCGGCGAAACTGAGGGGCTGGTCGCGCTGGAAGTCCGCGTCGTGTTCGTCCTCACCGGCCTCGCGCAGGACGACGAGGGACACCATGGTCTCGCTGCGGCGCTGCCGACGGTACCAAGGGGCCGCCTGCCATTCCTCGTCCGTCAGTGCCTGGTCGAGTGAGACTCCGTCGTAGAGGCCGAGCTCCACCGGGTGGGCCGGTGGGCAGGAACGACGGCCCAGGAACGGCGGGTACACCGGTGCGCGCAGGGCAGCGTGCAGGGAGGCGAGGAGTTCCCCGTCGCCTTCGAGGGCCGCTACGAAGACCGCGTCGGCCAGGTAGAAGCGCTCGGACAGCGGCATGGAGGTTTCGTTGACGCTGTGGTGTGCGGTCTGGAAGTCCCGTACCCGGGTGCCCGGCTGGTCGATGCGTACGCCGAACCGAAGGGCGGCCAGGCTCGCCAGTGCCGCGTCGTCGCCGCGTTCGGTGCCGGACGCGGCGGCGAGCATGCCGATCACACCGCTCTTGGTCGGTGCGGACTCGGTGGTGCGGCGGGTGAAACGGGCGGAGGCCCCCCAGGACTGCAGGGGGCCCGCCAGCCTCAGGGTGAGCACGCTCATGCGGGCTTCTCCAGGAGCTCGGCAACGGCCTGGCCGACCGAGGCGACGAGCTCGGTGATGTTCGCCGATTCGGTTCCGAGGCCGGCGAGCTTCTGTGTGTTCGGGCCGACACGGAGCACCCAGGTGAGGGTGGAGTCGTCGTCTCCGTACGCCCGCTCGATGTCGGGGACGTACTCCGCCAGGCGCGCGGACGCCTCGGACACATGTCCGCCCTGGTCGCTGCGGACGGGCTCCTCGAACGCGGCGACGAAGCTGATGGGCCGGGTGGTGCGGAGCTTGACGATCACGGCGTCGGGCAGGGTGTGGTGACCGAAGGTGTTGATCTTCCCGGTCGGCAGCGACTCGGTGAAGCCCTGGACGAACGCCTCGACGGCTCGGCGTACCGGGGTGGTGCGCGACTCGTCCTCGCGCAGTCCCTCGCCGAGGTTGGCGGCCAGTTGATGAACGCCGAGGCCCGCGTAGCGGTAGAGGGTCGCCGAGTTGAAGTCGACGGTGCCGATCATTCCGGCGCCCGGCTCCGAGTCCTCGTTGCGGTCGTCGACGGCCGTGAAGTAGTCCGACTCGTTCTCGACGCGGTGGACGCTGATGGCATGGGCGACCTGGACAGCGGCGTCGACGTTGAAGTCGGTGGAGTCCGCGACCATGCGGCCGAACAGCGCGATGTCCACGGAGTGGCGGGTATCGGCGATCTGCTTGGCCCGGGCCTTGTTGTCCTTGTCCTTCAGGAACGCCTTAATGTCGGCGGCCCCCTCGACGGCGAGACGGGCGAGTCCGGCGAACTGACGGGTGCTGAAGAACACGAGGTACTTGGACTGGGGAGCAGTGTCCTCCGTACCCTCCTCGCCCGCTCCGTCCTCGGCCGCTGCCTTCTTCGCGGAGCCCTTCCGCTTGGGCACTTCGGTCTTCAGGCCTGTGGCGGCGATGACCTCGGCCGCCAGTTTCAGCGCGTCGGCGTGCTCCAGCGAGGGGTCGGCGTCGCAGATGCGGTCGGCGAGGACCTCGACGACCTTCTTGGTACGTACACCGAGTTCGCTCGGGTCGAGGAGGCTCTCGGCCTTGAAGTAGTCCCGGGTGGCCTTCTTCCATGCCTGGCTGGAGACGCGGGCTCGCGGCACTCCCCCGTACACCGCGCTCTTCGGAGCACCGGTGTCGTCCCGGTTCAGATTGCTGGGCGGGACGGTCTGCAGGGCGTGCACGTCGAGGTAGAAGCGGTTCACGAAGCGTCCTTGTCAGTGGTGGTCGTGTCAGGGGTGGCAGTGGTGCCGGTGGTCGTGGCCGGCTCTCCGGCGGGCGTCCGTTCCTCGGCGTTCCGGTCGTCTTCGTGCCAGGCGTGGAAGGAACGGCCCCATTCCCTGCGTACGGCGTCCGGGCCGCCGGGCTGCTGCCAGTGGTAGAGCTGTCCGGCGAGCAGGGCGTAGTCGAGCGGGAACTGCTCGCGGCGCAGCAGCAGGACGATGTCCCGCAGGCGCTGTGCAAGGGTGGTCAGATCCGGTGCCGTGCCGACCCGGACCAGGCGTTTGCGCAGAGGTTCGTCGATCTCGCCCGGCTTCATCATGCGGCGTACCGCGGCGCCCACTCCGCGCGGCTTTCCGGGGCTGCCGGTCTGATGCATTCCGGCCTCGCCGCGGGACTGCTGGTGCAGGGCCCACAGCGTGAGCGCGACGTGCAGGGCGTCCTCGGCCCGGGCCAGTTGCTTCTCGCTCAGCGCGTGGGGGCCCTCATGCGGTTCGTGCAGCGGTGTCGTGTCGACGAGATCCCAGAGGTCGGGGAGCTGCCCGGCTTCACGGCCCGCGCCTCTGCGGAGCCTGGCCAGGGCTGCCACGTCCTTCGGATTGTCGGCCAGATATCCGCGCTGGAACGCGGTGATGCGTTCGGCGGCGAGCTTCTCCACACGCTTGCGGACAGCGGGCCATGCGGTGTCGGGGGGCGAAGCGGTGGCGGTCGTCATGCGTGCACCTTCGTGGCGGTGTCGGTCGCCGGGTCGCTGCCCGCGCCCGGCAGTCGGTCGGGGAGATTCGGGTGGCCCAGGCACTTGTTCAGGCGGGATCGGAACCACTTGCCCGCGAGAGCGGAGTTGAGCCACTCGGTGCCGCTCTTGAGCGTGATGGTGCGGCCTTGCCAGGCGGCGTCGCCGGCCTCGGCCATGAGGCGGTCGCCGAGCCTGCTCACGGTCCGGTGCACCTGACGCTGCCATTCGGTGCGCTGCTCGTACGGGTCCTGCTGGCCGTCCAGGCCGGCCAGCCACGTGCGGTACGGAGTGTCGAGTGCGGCAAATCCGAGGTCGCGTGCCGTGGCACCGGGCCCCTCGCTTTCGCTGCCTGCGGCACGGGCGAGGTTCGTGGCGAGATCGCCGAGTGCCTTGACGGCGTCGTCCGCATCGGTGACGGCACCGACGGCCTGCTCGGCGAACTCGCGGTTCTGCTGGTGGAGCAGGACCACCGCCATGGAGATGTGGTCGTCGACGACTTCGTCGATGACGGACTGCTGCGTGCCGTACTGGGCACCGACAATCCGGGCCCGGACGAGATAACCCTGCTCCAGCTCGCCGGCCGTCACCAGATACGCGATCCATTCCAGGACCCCGGGCCGCAGACGGTTCGCGGGCCCCGCGCCCTGGGACGCCTCGGTCCGGTCGGCGATCAGGGAGGCGATGCCCCGCCACGCGGAGCGGGCCGGGTCGTGTTCGCGGGGCATGTAGACCAGGGGTTCGCCGTGCTTCTTCTCCTGCGCCGTACTGCGCCGCCAGGCGGTCATCGGCTCGTAACCCTGCTTGTTGCGCGCGTGGAGCGGGTCGCCATAGCCGAGAACCACCCCGTGTACGCCGTCGGCGTCGGCGTACAGGAGCAGGCGCCGCGACTGCCAGGTGTACAGGTCGCATACGCCGGTGGGCGCACGCTTCGGTCCTTCACCCGGCCCGCACGCCTCCCGCCGCCAGGCAGGGAGATCGTTGCCGCCGTCGAAATCGAGGCCTGGGGTGTCGGCAGGTGCCACGAGGTTGAGCAGGAGGGTCTCGCGCAGGGTGTGTCCCTCCGCGAAGACTCCCCCGAGGTTGCCCGCCCAGCCGACTCCGAGCGGATACACCTTGCCGCCCTTGACGCGGTCGTCGCCTGCGACGCCGGTCTTGATGCCGGAAGTGTCGTAGGCGTGTGTGTGGACGACCCAGCGGGCGGCCTCGGCAAAAGTGAGCCGGTCGACGGCAGGCATCCGCGAGCTGAAGAAGGGTTCCCCGTTGGGGACATCGGCCACGATGCGGTTGAGCGGGAAGACCTCGTTCTTCGTCGTGTGTAATCCGGCGACCTGGAAGAACGGTGTACGGGCGTCGAGCAGGTCGAACCGGCTACGGTGTTCGTCGAGATAGGCGGCCAGGGGTGCGAAGCAGTCCTCGTCCTCCCACAGATCTGCCCAGTGGTCGGAGTCCCGCGGTCCTTCGAACGCGTCGTGGGCCAGGGCGAGCAGCAGGCGTAAGAGGGCGAATTCCTGGGTGGGCAGATCCCCGACGAGCCGGCGCAGGGTACCTGCCTGCTCGAACACCTCCCGCAGTGACAACTCGTCCTGAGTGCCGTCCAGTCTCAGCACCGGAATCCAGGGTTGTGTGGTCAGGTCGAACGACAGCACGCCCGCCGCCTCTTCGCTTGTTTCAGGCACTGGTCACCTCAAGGCCGTCGCTCTCGCTGTACCGGAGTGAAAACCCTGCCAGACGGGTCTGACAATCCTCGTCGAGCGCAAGAATCAGCTGGCCGGAGAGCCAGTGGCTGTCCTTCACCTGCCAGGCGGGAACGTAGAGTTCCTCCAGCTCCTCGATCGCGCGGTCCATGACTTCGGCGTAGGAGAACTGGATTGGCAGCCTCAGCCCGCAGCTAGCCGCTGCCCGTGCCGTTCTCGTCGGCGGCACCTGGTCCCGGGGCAGTTCCAGCCCCGCGAGCCGGTTGCCGTGACGGTCCGGGGCCAGCCAGGGAACCGTCGTCAGCGTGCCGTCGGCGCGCTGCTGCACGACGACGACTTCCAGGCTCTCCTTGCTGTCGCGGACCTGGGCCCGCCCGGTCCGGGTGTCGTCCGCGTCGCCCACTCCCGCCGCCACCCATCCGAACAGCGGCCTGCCGTCTCTGCCGACCTCCTCCAGCCGGAACACAGCCGCCCGTTCGGCCTGGTCGGCACGGTGCCGCTCGTACTGCTTGAGGGCCTCGGCCATCGTCGGCGCCCAGCTCTCCGGGCCTGCGGGACCATCGGCGTAAGCCGTTTGCACGAGTGGGCTGATGTCCTCGGGCAGCCGTACGGGACGGCTGGGCCCTTCTTCGAAGTGGGGCAGGAGCGCGGCCGCGGACCGCAGGAGCGCGTGGGCCCCGTACACGGCGACCGACCCCCGCACCGGCGCCGGCACGTCGGCCGTCCAGTCGACACCAGTGACCAGACAGCGCGCCCGGCGCAGCCGCTCGGGACGTTCGTGCTGCCCCTCGCCCCGCTGGTGCCGGTGCAGACGGCCCATGCGCTGGAGCAGCAGGTCGACCGGGCAGAGGTCGCTGACGAGCAGGTCGAAGTCGACATCGAGGGACTGCTCGGCCACCTGGCTGGCGACGACGATGTGCGGCCCGGCCGGGCGGTTCTCCGCTTTGCCCGGCGGCCCGAAGCGTTTCAGGAGGCCTGCATCCTTCGCCGCCCGGTCGACGTCGATGAAGCACGAGTGGGCGACCGTCACGTTCTCGTCGCCGAACCTGGCCCTGAGCGCTTGCGCGGTCTCCAGTACCCGCCGCACCGTGTTGCGTACGACCAGCACGCAGCCGCCGCTGTCCAGTTCGTCGGTGAGCCGGCCGACAAGGACGTCGAGGCCGTCGTCGATCCGTTCCAGGACAACGTCCGTACCCCGGGCCGAGGCCTCGGGACTTCTCAGGACCGGCTCCCCGCCGGGCGTCACGGCGGTCAGCAGCGGATAGGCGCGGGCCTCGCCCACCGCCTCGAACTCCGTGGCACTGCGGACTGCTGCGGCCTTGCCGCCCGCGTACGCCTCAACAAGCTCGCGGCGCCTGGCCGCAGGCAGGGTCGCGGACAGCACCACCACCGGCACCCGGTACGCGCCGAGCCACGACAACACACGGTCGAGGTAGACGCTCATGTACGTGTCGTAGGCATGCGCCTCGTCGATGACGACGACCTTGCCGGCGACCGCGAGGTGACGCATCGCCAGGTGGCGGCTCTTGAGCCCGGCGAACAGCAGCTGGTCGACGGTTCCCGCGACGAAGGAGGACAGCATGGCCTTCTTGCGGCCACGCAGCCAGGCGTGCGCGATGAGCTCGGCGGGAGCGGACCGTGTCGTGTCCGAGGGGCGCCACCGTGGTTCCTCGGGCGCGTCCACGTCGACAGCAACGATCCGATGGCCGCTCTCGCGCATCAGCTCGGCAAAGTCCTCGTTCAACGCGGCCTTCGAGTGGGCGAGCAGGACCGAGTACCGGGCGTCCTCGGATCCGGGCAGCCGCTTGAGCCAGTCCAGAAGGCGGGGGAACATCGCGTTGCCGGTGGCCATGGTCGGCAACGCGAAGAACACACCGCCCGCACCCGAGCGGGCGGCAAAGATCTCGGCGACCGCGAGAGCCGCCTCGGTCTTCCCCTCCCCCATCGGCGCCTCGATCACCATCAGCCCCGGCTCGTCCATCGTCCGCGCCAGCTCGATGGCAGCTTCCTGCACCGGCCGGACCTTCGCGCCTGGCGGCAGCCCGAAGCGGGAGGCGAACAGTTCCTGGGCGTCGCCCGCAGGATCATCAGGGCGCCAGGGCGCCGGAAGGTTCAGCCCTCGCCATGCCGCAGCCACGCGCTCCTCGCTGCTGCGAGCGACGTCCTGCGGGAAGTACGGGAAAAGGTCGGCGTTGCTGGCGACCCAGTCGGCAACGATCAACAGTGCCGTGAGCAACACCTGCACCGGCTGCGGCAGTTTCACCGACCGCCACTCGTCCAGCCGGTCCCGTACGCCGTACTCGTCGGCACACGCATCGAGCAGCTCGTCCTGCACCCGCCGCCACTCGGCCCGGCTCGACCCCGGGGTTCGCAGCAGCTGTCCGTGCTTGTGCAGTGCGGCGATCTGCCCAGGCTCCGGAGGCACCCCGTGGTGCCCTCCCACGACGACCGTGAACTGCCCGGTCTGCTTCACCGTCCAGCCGTGCCGCTCCTGCAGCCACTCCCCCAGCAACGCCTGCCCGGCCAGCCCGTGCGGCGCAATCCTGCGATCCGGTCCGATGGACCGTTGCGAGCGCATCTCCAGCCCCTGCGCATCCATACGGTCCGCAAGCTGGTCGACCTGGCAGGCGAACGCGGGCGTCGCCTTACCGATGTCGTGCACCCCCGCCAGCCACACGGCAAGCCGCCGCGCGTCCTTCTCACCGCCGGGGAGCGCCGAGGCGATCAGCCTTCGTACGCTCGCGGGCAGCCACATGTCCCACAACAGGCCGGCGACAGCGGCGCTGTCCTCCATGTGCCGCCACAGCGGCAGCCACCCGTCGGAATCCCTGTCATGCTTCGCCCACACCGTCAGAACCGGCCCGCCAAGCCTGCCCCGCAGGCCCGAACTGCCTTTCCCCGCACCCGTCATGACAGATGAATACAGGCAACTCCTGCTGCAGGATGTCCATATGGCGAAGATTCAAGATATTCGCTTCTGATCCGGGCACAGCTCCGCGAAAACAGGCGGGCAGGCTCTAGGATGATCGCTTTGCGCTGCCGTCGACTGACGCTTGCACGAAAGAGCCGATGAGGCATGCCCGTTTTGCCGGAATCAGTGAAAGTGTGGGAAAACTACGTTCCCCCGCGACAAAGCCGCAGGTCACGCAGTCTGCTCCCCGCACCCGCGGGGATGGTCCCCCATCTGCTCGCGTTCGCCGTCGGTCAGGGTCTCTGCTCCCCGCACCCGCGGGGATGGTCCCACCATCGTCCCAACGATGGTGTCCAGCGCGGTCTGCTCCCCGCACCCGCGGGGATGGTCCCGGCCCCAGCTCCTCGACCACGGCCAGCACCCGCTGCTCCCCGCACCCGCGGGGATGGTCCCTGCTTGCCGCGCACCCGCCGACCGAGGACCAGCTGCTCCCCGCACCCGCGGGGATGGTCCCGCGGGCTGGTCGTTCCACGGGTACATGCGGGACTGCTCCCCGCACCCGCGGGGATGGTCCCAGATCCTCACGGAACGAATGGACCTGTTCGAGCTGCTCCCCGCACCCGCGGGGATGGTCCCTTCACCGACGGGTGGGCCGGGAAACTCGACTACTGCTCCCCGCACCCGCGGGGATGGTCCCAGGGCGCACTCATCCCGCTCCGCGCAAACCGCCTGCTCCCCGCACCCGCGGGGATGGTCCCCGGTCCGCCCTGTCGTAACCGGACTGACTTACTCTGCTCCCCGCACCCGCGGGGATGGTCCCGGCCTGTCCCGCCCGTGGGTGTCGGCACGGCTCTGCTCCCCGCACCCGCGGGGATGGTCCCTCCGGGGCGGGGAGCAGGCTCTCCGCATGGGTCTGCTCCCCGCACCCGCGGGGATGGTCCGCTCGCGGAGTCGGATAAAGCCATGGGTCACCCTGCTCCCCGCACCCGCGGGGATGGTCCCGGAGCGGGCGTCGGCGCCCCATACTCGGTCGGCTGCTCCCCGCACCCGCGGGGATGGTCCCAGCGGCCGGAGTCTCCGGGACGCCGTCGACCACTGCTCCCCGCACCCGCGGGGATGGTCCCGCCGTCGCACTCACGGCGGCCGGGCTCTTCGTCTGCTCCCCGCACCCGCGGGGATGGTCCCATGTCCATGGCGGGTGTCGGCATCGTTCTCCTCTGCTCCCCGCACCCGCGGGGATGGTCCCTGCGCAAGGCGCTCAAGGAGAAGGAGCAGCTGGAGGCAGCGGTCGGCGGCGCCGTCGTGCTACTCCCCGCACCCGCGGGGATGGTCCCTATCAACTCTCGTGAAATCACGTACGGAAAGACTGCTCCCCGCACCCGCGGGGATGGTCCCTGGGTATCCCGTACAGGTGCAGGCGATCCCATCTGCTCCCCGCGCCCGCGGGGATGGTCCCGGTGCGGGGAGCGTGTAGCCGTGCTCGCGCAGCTGCTCCCCGCGCCTGCGGGGATGGTCCCACCGCCGACACGGCCCGACACGGCCCGACACGCTGCTCCCCGCACCCGCGGGGATGGCCTCGCGCAAGCCACCGCGGTCGACGCGGCCGCCTACTGATCCACGCGTGCGGGGCGTTGGTCCTGTGCGTGTGGCAGGGCTTTCGTCGTTGTGAGGCGCTCCGAGTAGCGAGAAGCCCCACCGCGCATGCTCTGCACGATGGGGCAACCCTGAACCGGTATGCGTGGGGCCGGCTGGTCAGACGGTGCCGAACTCGCCTGTCTTGACGCCCGCCACAAAGGCGGCGAAGGCGCCGGTGGGGATGTCCAGAACCGGACCGCCCGGGTTCTTGGAGTCGCGGACGGGGACCACGCCGCGCGGGACGACGAGGTTGGCGGCGACCTCGATGCACTGGCCACCGTTGTTGCTGTACGAGGACTTGAACCAGCTGGGGGATTCGGTCGTCACGGGGTGCCCTTTCGTAACTGGTTGATCACGGCCACAGACGCCGCCTGGGACAACGCTTCGGCCTGTAGCTGATGGTAGGCCGTCAGCATGGGCAGCACCGACGTGCTTTCCCGGTCTAGATGGCCACGCTGAGCGGACTCGGCGTACGACATGACCGAACGGTCAGGCAGGGTCAGCACGGTTACCGGCAGATCGAACGGGCGGCGCTCCCCCATGTCGAACCGGGCGATCTGGAGCACGGTGTTCGGCAGCTCGGCGAACTCGACCAGTCGCGCCAACTGCGCGTCCATGACGGCGGGCCCGCCGATGGGCCGACGGACGCAGCTCTCGTCCAGCACCGCCAGGACCAGAGGTGGAGGCGTCCGGAGGAGCATGGCTTGCCGCTCCGCGACGAGCGACACCCGCTCGCTCGCTTGATCGTCCGTGATCGCCCCCCTCTTGACCGCGCTCTCCGCGAGGACGGTCGCGTACTCGGGCGTCTGGATCAAGCCGGGGACGACGCCCACTTCGTACAGCCGGATCTCCGTCGCCCGGCCCTCATGTCCGACGAACTCCGGGAAGCCTTCCAACATCGCGCCGTGCCGGATCTCGCGCCACTCACGCTCGAACGTGTCGAACCTGTCGGCAATACCGAAGACCTGGTCCGCACTGCGCGAGAAGCGCAAGGTCGGAAGCTTCCGACCAGTTTCGACCGATGAGATATGCGTGCTCGAATATCCCATCCGACCGGCCAGGTTTTCCTGTGTCCAGCCGCGCTTCTCTCGCGAGCTGCGTAAACGTGCCCCGAATGCCGCTTGAGGAGAGCTGTCCGGGTTCAAATCCTTGCGATTCAAAGGGTTATCACCAACCTTTCGTCCCCGTATGACAAGTTGAACGGTTCCTGACCGTAGGCCACACTGAACCGCCCTGGTAATGGAAGCATTACGGAGAGGAGCGATGGTGTCCGGAGAGAACGTTCCCCCGAACGAGCAGTACCCCCCGCACGCCCCGGCCCCCGGCACGCTCGTGGCGGACACCAGTCATGGTGACCGTGTGGGTGAGTTCCGAGGTGTTGCCGGCCCGTACTGGTCCCTGCGTCCGGTCTGCGGCGGGACCGAGTGGGAAGCCGAACCTGAGCGCATCCGCATACTCACTCCCGCGGAACGGCTGCGCGCCGAGACTGCCCGCGCCAACGCGCGCAGCCGTGGTGAGTTGTTGTGACGGGACGGTTTCTCGCCGAGGTGCACGCAGGCGACGCACGGACGACCGTCTGTCTCGGCCGGTTCATCGGCCCATCTCCCCGGTTGGCCCTCCGATGGCTCCGAGGACAAGCCGAACGGCTCGCAAACGGGCTGGACCCTGCCCCCGATACCCCGTGGATTCCCCCGTCCGTGTTGCGGCGGTCGGCCGCCGTAGCCGACGCGCCAACCGCGTTGCATACCCGGGCGGTTGACGACGCGCGGCAGAACGACGCGTTGCAACGACTGGCCGCAAGAACCGAGTTCGAGTTCATCACCACGGAAGCAACGTGCCGGTACGGCCTTGTCGCCCACCCCTCGCCCTTACCGCAGTTCGCCGACAGCCCGAGCGCGCCGATCGACGCGCAGCCCTTGCAGACCTCGCCCGGCCGCCCCTCGCCATGGGGACGGTGGCAGCCGGACGGTGCACCGAAAGGAATTGTCCCGTGCCGCTCCTAGCCCCGTATGTGGCGTCCCGCAGCACTGAAGTCCCTGTACGGAAGTCGGAGTTGACGGTCGAATTCGCGCACGGCGGGCCCCGGCTCGCGTACCGGAACACCCGCCCGACGGACCGGGACACAGACGGGAACCTCTGGGTTCGCGTGCACGAGTCCCCGGGCGGACGCGTCCTCTACGACTGCATGAACACGTACCGGCAACGCGAGTGCATGGAGAAAATGCTGTGCCAAGTCTGCGCCGGACCGGCCGACCGGAACGAGCAGGGCTGGCTTTTCATCGACTGGCGGCGCGAGGACTCGCCCCCGACATGGCCCGAGCGGTCCGTCACGTCCATGCCTCCTTGTGCGCCGAGCACGCACGGGTATCGGCACGGCAGTGCCCGTTCCTGCGAAGAGCGGACCATGCCGTTCTTCGGGTGCGGAAACCACAGCTCTACGGGGTGTCGGGGACCGTCTATACCCTGATGGCGGACGGCTGGCACGCCTCCGAGAACGACTACCTCTCCGCGTACAGCAAGCCGCGCATTCCCGGCATGCTCGCGTCCTGTCTCCACCGGGAGCTGCGCCACGTGACGGTCGTGGCCTCCCATGGAGCCGCCGCGTGGGGAGACCCCGATAACGAACGTCCTGGTCGACCGTGGGAGGAGATCCACTGGTACACCCGCGACGAAGCGGGAGGAGGCTACAAGGAAGTCAACGTACCAAAGCCAGACATTTCAGAGATCAAACCGGACCTGTCGAATCTTCCAGCACATCTGAGGTGACTCCAGTTCATGATGGCCAATGAAGCACCCCGAAAAGCCGCTGAAATCGTAGCTGCAGAGTGGTCTGCTGTACTGTCCTACGGACTCGACAGCATCGATCCGGTCGTGCCCCGAACTGCGTACGCCCACCCGCCATTGCGACAGCTCTTCCCTATGGTCAGCCACGGCGTCCTGTACCTGAGCCGGTGCACCCAATGGCCGTGGAGTCGTGATGTCGGTACGGCCTATCCCCTAGTCAAAGGCGGCTACCGAGTGCGTCGCGAGTCTGATAAGACTCTTATCGGCGAGGTGGACACTGTTGAAGAGGCCTACGAGTTGATCGCCGCCAATCTTCCCGAGGGCTGTGGACCGGCAGTCGACGGCACCCCTGACGACCTTTGATCGCAGCGCCTTCCACAGGGTCGGGCAGCTGTACTCATTCCCGAGGTGCCCCAAGGCGGGAGACGAAGCTCCGGGTGACGAATAGCGAGAACCAAGTGCGAGCTGCGGAAATCGTCGCAGAGAAATGGAAGGTTATCCTCGACTCCGAAGACGACTTGATCAACCCTGCCATGCCCCGGGCAGCGTATGCGAACCCTCGCCTTCGGGAACTGTTCCCGACAGTCAGCCACGGCGCCCTGTACCTCAGCCGGTGCATCCGTTACCCACGGCCCCACGACGTGGGCACCCTGTTTCCACGCGGCGGTGGCGGGTTTATGGTGATCCGTCAGTCCGACGGCACCATCCTCGGGGAGCCCGAAACGGTGGAGGAGGCGGTGTCCCTGATCGTCGCCAACCTTCCCGAGGGGTGCGGACCCGCTATCGACGGAACGGCGGACGACCTGTGACCGTGGATGTCCGCCGCGCAATGGTGACCTCGGATACGGTTCGCACACACGCTCTACCGCAGCTGGGACCGTGCCCCTCGTAGTGAGTCGCCCGGCTGCTCCGCTCCTTCGCCTGCGGGCAGTTCGGGGCGTTCTCGCCGCCCCGCCCCGCTCAGTCCGGCAGCAGGTGGCCCCTGCGCGACAGGAGGAAGCGCTTGAAGGCGGCCACGGGCGGGGTGTCCGGGTGGCCGTCCAGCCAGGCGACGCCGATCTCGCGGGCTGCCCTCGGGGCTGTGACGGTGAGTTCGACGACGCCGGGGCGGGCCACCGCGGGTGGCGGCAGTAGGGCCACGCCCAGGCCGGCCGCGACCAGGCCGCGCAGGGTCTCCGCCTCCTCGCCCTCGAAGGCGACACGTGGCTTGAAGCCCGCCTGCGCGCACAGATCGTCGGTGATCCGCCGCAGGCCGTACCCGGGTTCGAGGGTGACGAACTTTTCGTCGGCGGCCTCCGCCAGGCGGATGCGGCGGCGCGAGGCGAGGCGGTGGTCCTCGGGGACGACGAGGCGCAGCCGCTGTTCGTCGAGGCGGCGTGCGACCAGATCGGGGGCGTCCGGGACGGGTGAGGTGAGGCAGAGGTCGAGGCCGCCGGACCGGAGGCGTTCGATCATCGCCTCGCCATAATTCTGCACAAGCTGGAAGCGGACCCGGGGGTGGTCGACACGGAAGGCTCGGATCAGGGCGGGCACGGTCTCGGATCCCATGGTGTGCAGAAAGCCGAAGGCGACCTTGCCGGTGGCCGGGTCGGCGTCGGCCCGTACCGAGTCGGCGGCCTTCTCGACCTCGGCGAGGGCCCGCTCGGCGGAGCCCAGGAAGGTGCGGCCCGCGGGGGTGAGGGAGACGGTTCGGCCCTTGCGGGCGAACAGGGCGACTCCCAGGTCCTGTTCGAGCCTGACCATCGTTCGCGAGAGCGTCGACTGCGGGACGCCGAGCTCGTGCGCGGCGCGGGTGACGTGCTCGTGGCGGGCCACCGCCTCGAAGTGGGCCAGCCGCGGCGCGAGGACTGCGCGAATGTCTTCTTCGTAACTACTGGGTGACAGCCGAGGCTGTGAGCTGCGTTCATGCATCATGGGAACGATTATGAGGAATTCATGCATTGGACGCATGAAACTAGGGGTCCTACTTTTGAACCATGCCTCCTGCCAGTACCGGGGCGTCCACCCTCACGGTGGCCGCCTCGCCCCAGCCGTCCCCCGTCGCTGCCCCCGTCGCCACCGCTGCCGCCGCCGGCCCCGTCGCGCCGGACCGTCTCGAACCGGGCCGCCCCGGCTACCGCCGGATGAGCTTCGCGCTCTTCGCCGCCGGTGTCGCGACCTTCGCTCTCCTCTACTCCACCCAGGCCCTGTTGCCCGCCGTCTCCGCCTCCCTCGGTGCCACGGCTGGACAGGCCAGCTGGACGGTCTCCGCCGCGACGGGCGCGCTGGCGCTGTGTGTGCTGCCGATGAGCGCGCTCTCCGAGCGCTTCGGGCGGCGGCAGATGATGACCGCTTCGCTGGCGGTCGCCGTACTGGTCGGGCTGCTCGTGCCGTTCGCGCCCTCGCTGGGCTGGCTGATCGCGCTGCGCGCCGTCCAGGGCGCGGCGCTGGCCGGACTGCCCGCCTCCGCGATGGCGTATCTGGCGGAGGAGGTACGGCCGAAGGCGCTGGTCGCCGCCATCGGACTGTTCGTGGCGGGCAACAGCATCGGCGGCATGAGCGGCCGTATCCTCACCGGCTGGGTCGCTCAGCTGTGGGGCTGGCGGGCGGCGCTCGGCGCGGTCGGGCTGCTGGCCGTGGCCTGCGCGGTCATCTTCCACTTCATGATCCCCAGGGCCCGGCACTTCACCCCCGGTTCGCTGAACCCGAAGGCCCTCGCGAAGACCGTGGGCGGGCACCTCGCCGATCCGCTGCTGCGCAGGCTGTACGCGATCGGCGCGCTGTTCATGACGGTGTTCGGCGCGGTCTACACCGTGATCGGCTACCGCCTGGTGGAGGCGCCGTTCAACCTCCCGCAGGGGGTCGTCGGCTCGATCTTCCTGGTCTATCTCGTCGGTACGGTCTCCTCCGCCGCGGCCGGGCAGCTGGTCGCCCGGCTCGGCCGGCGGGGCGCACTGTACCTGGCCGTCTCCACCACGACCGCCGGTCTGCTGCTCTCGCTCGGAGACCAGCTGGCCGCCGTACTCCTCGGCCTGGTCCTGATCACGGCAGGGTTCTTCGCCGGGCACGCGGTCGCCTCCTCGTCCGTGAGCCGTACGGCGACGAAGGGCCGCGCCCAGGCGTCGGCGCTCTACCAGTCCGCGTACTACCTGGGCTCCAGCGCGGGGGGCACGCTCGGCGCGGTCGCCTTCCACGCCGGAGGCTGGGCCGGGACCGTATCGCTGGGACTGCTCGCGGTCCTCGGCGTCGTCTCGATCACGCTGTACGGCTCGCGGGCCGCACGCGCCGAGCGGCGCCGGCTCATGCCGGTGGTGTCCGTGCAGAACTGAGACATACGGCGCACAACCATCTGCTCCCCGGCGCGCGTCTAGCAGGCGGAAGCACCTCACTGCGCGCGAAGGAGAGTTGTCGTACATGAGATTCGCAGGGAACATACGGGGGACCGGGACGCGACGCGTACTCGCGCTGTCCGTCGCCGGTCTGATGGCGGCGCCCGCGCTGGTCCTCGGCACCGGCGGATCCGCGCAGGCGGCGTCCTGCACGACGTCCACCGGGCCGTACCAGAAGCAGGTCGAGAACTATCTGCACCGGCCGGTCGACGGCAAGCAGTCAGCCGCCGACTGCAAGGCGATCCAGTCGTTCCAGCGCACCTACGGGGTCACCCCGGACATCGGTTACGCGGGGCCGGTCACCTGGCGCACGATGAAGACACTCACGGCCCAGAAAGCGGCCGGCAAGGACCCGAACAAGGCCAAGAAGTGCCCCACCAACAAGGGGCGCATCGCGTGTGTGGACCTGACCCGGCAGCTGAGCTGGATCCAGGACGGCAGCAAGCTGAAGTTCGGTCCCGTGCCGGTACGGACCGGGCGGGACAAGTACGAGACCCGCACCGGGTCGAAGAAGATCTACATGCGGCACATCGACCACGTTTCGTCGATCTACCACGTCCCGATGCCGTACGCCCAGTTCTTCGACGGCGGCCAGGCGTTCCACTCGGTGGGCCTGAAGATGTGGAACCCGCCGGGGTCGCACGGTTGCGTCAACATGCGGGACGCCGACGCGAAGGCATATTGGAATCTGCTGAAGAACGGCGACGACGTATTCGTGTACGGGCGCAAGCCCGGAACGTGACCGCAGTGGGCGCCGCTTCGGCACTTCCCACCCCCGTTGTCAGTGGCCTGCGGTAGCTTCCGAAGTGCTGAAGTGAGCGGTGTCACAGCGCAACAGGGGTGGAGCGATGAGTGATCTGACAGCGGCGGCGGACATCGACAGCCGGCTGGAGGGACACCGGGTCGAGCTGACCGGCTACTGCTACCGGATGCTCGGCTCGGCCTTCGAGGCGGAGGACGCGGTCCAGGACACGCTGGTGCGTGCCTGGCGCAACTTCGACAAGTTCGAGGGGCGTTCCTCGCTGCGGTCCTGGTTGTACCGCATCGCCACCAACGTCTGTCTGGACATGCTGAACGCGGGCAACAAGCGGGCCCGTCCGGTCGATCTGACGGGCCCGACGCCGCTCGCCCGGGCGGCGCTCAACCCGCTGCCGGAGAACACCTGGCTGGAGCCGATGCCGGACGGGCGGATCCTGCCGTCGGTGGCCGACCCGGCCGAGGCCGCGGTGGCGCGGGAGTCGGTGCGACTCGCGTTCGTCGCCGCGTTGCAGCATCTGCCGCCCAAACAGCGGGCCGTACTGATCCTGCGCGAGGTACTGGCCTGGAAGGCGAGCGAGGTCGCCGAGCTGCTCGAAACCTCGGTCGCCTCGGTCAACAGCGCCCTGCAGCGGGCGCGTGCGACCCTCGCGGACCGCGAGGGTCTGACCGCCGACACCGCCGATCCGCTCGACGAGGAACAGCGCAAGCTCCTCGATCGGTACGTCGCGGCCTTCGAGGGGTACGACATGGCGGCGCTGACCGCGCTGCTCCATGAGGACGCCGTGATGACCATGCCGCCGTTCGACCTCTGGCTCCAGGGGCACGACGACATCACCGGCTTCATGCTCTCCATGGGCGCGGGCTGCGCCGGCTCGCGGCTGGTGGCGACGGCGGCGAACGGCACCCCGGCGTTCGCGCACTACAAGCCGAATCCGGACGGGCCGGGGTTCGTGCCGTGGGCGGTGCAGGTCATCGACATCTCCGGCGGCGCCATCACCGGAATGCACTGCTTCCTGGACACACCGCGCTGGTTCCCGCTCTTCGGTCTGCCGGATCACCTCGACGCCAACGCCGCGTGAGGCGCGGCATACGGAACGGGCTGGTGGCGGGCTGGGTGGTGCTGGCGGTCGGCGGGTGGGGGGTCACGCGGTGGATCGGTGAACCCGCCGCCACCGACGGGCCCACGCCTGGGGCCGCCCGGACCCCGAATCCCTCCGGCGGCGGCGGACCGGGTCCGCAGCCGGAGCACCGGTACGACAGGGCCTGCCGGACCGGCACACCGGCGCCGCTCCCCTCGCCGACGGTGGTCCCGGCCGACGGGGTGCAACGCGCCACAGTGGTGTTCTGCGAACGGATCCGCCGGCAGGACTGAGGGACGAGCGGAGAGAGCGCGGGCCGGGTGGGGCGGGGCGCGGGAGGGGACAGGCCAGGTGGGAATGCGGGCCGATCGGGGGGCAATCAGGGTCCGATGGGGGCGATCGCGCCGGGCTGCGTTCCCGCTCAGGCTCCGCCGTCCCCGGCCGCGCACCGCACGTCCACCACATCGGCCAGCCCCACCAGGTCGAGCAGGCTCTGCAGTTCGCGCGGCACATTGCGCAGCCGCAGCCGTCTGCCGCCCGCACGGCGTGCGACGAGCCCCAGCCGCGCCACCGCCTCGACCAGGGCCAGATCCGCCTGGACGACCCCGCCCACGTCGCAGTCCACCCCGGCGTCCGGGTCGCGGAGGGCGCCCTCGGGGTCGTACAGCAGCGACTCCAGCTCGGCGCAGAGTCCCGGCACCGCGGCCCGCGTGACGCGGCCGGTGACGAGGAGAACGGTCGGGGTCATGGATTCCACACAAGGAAGACCGGTCCGGCGGCCGAAACTCATCGCAGGCCGGTTCCGCGCATGCTCGGCGCCCGGGTCCGACGCACGCTCCGCCCGCACCCGCACCCGCACCCGCACCCACCAATCCCGCATAAAAGTGATGAACTTCCGTCAACTCCGTTCTTACGTGCGGTTCCTGTGAACCTTTTCGATCAATTCTCCCTCTAGGGAAGTGAACCGGTCGGCACCCGGCGTCTCCTCGGTGCCGGCTGACCAGTGGTCCACGAGACCGCCTCATTCTCCAGGGGGAGAGTTGCGCAAACACGTGAGAAGCGCGTGTGTATCGACCATCGCCACGGCGGCCGCCGTGGCGCTCGCAGCCGGGATGACAACCCCGGCGGTGGCACAGCCGGATCAGGCCCGGGCGAGCGGGACCAAGTCCCTGAACCGGCATCAGCTGACACTCATCACCGGCGACCGCGTCTCGGTGGACGCCAAGGGCCGGGTCGTGGGCTTCGAGCCTGCGAAGGGGCGTGAGCAGATACCCGTACAGCGGCAGGTCCGCAACGGGCACACCCTCATCATTCCGACCGACGCCCACGGGCTGATCAGCACCGGCAAGCTCGACCGGAGGCTCTTCGACATCACCCTGCTGAGCCGTCCGGAGATACGCAGGTCCCAGCAGAAGGGCCTGCGGCTGATCGTGGGCTACCGGGGCGCACAGACGGGCGCCGCCAAGGCCGACGTCAGGGACGCCGGTGGCACCTCGGTCGACCGGACCCTGAAGTCGCTGAACGCCGAGTCGGTGATCACGCCCAGGAGCGACGTCGAGGACATCTGGCAGGCGCTCACCGCCAAGCCGTCCCGCAGCGTCCAGCGCACCACGGCACCCGGAATCGACCGGGTCTGGCTGAACGGCGTACGCAAGGCGAGCCTCGACAAGAGCGTGCCGCAGATCGGTACTCCCGCCGCCTGGAAGGCCGGGTACACCGGCAAGGGCGTCAAGATCGCCGTCCTGGACACCGGTGTGGACGCCACCCACCCGGACCTCAAGGGCCAGATCCTGGCGACGAAGAACTTCTCCACATCGCCCAACACCAAGGACCGCGTGGGGCACGGCACCCATGTGTCGTCCATCGCGGCCGGTACGGGCGCCAAGTCGGGCGGCAAGTTCAAGGGCGTGGCGCCGGACGCCAAGCTGCTCGAGGGCAAGGTGCTCGACGACGGCGGCTTCGGCGACGACTCCGGCATCCTGGCCGGCATGGAGTGGGCGGTCGCACAGGGCGCCGACGTCATCAACCTGAGCCTCGGCGGCTACGACACTCCCGAGATCGACCCGCTCGAAGCGGCGGTCAACAAGCTGTCGGCCGACAAGGGCGTCCTGTTCGCCATCGCGGCGGGCAACGAGGGCAACGCCGCCGGCACGGTCGGCTCCCCGGGCAGCGCGGACGCCGCACTGACCGTCGGCGCCGTCGACGACAACGACAAGCTTGCCGATTTCTCCAGTAGGGGTCCGCGGGTCGGTGACGGAGGCATGAAGCCCGATGTGACCGCCCCCGGTGTGGACATCACGGCGGCCGCGGTGCCGGGCTCGGAGATCGACCAGGAGTACGGCCAGAAGCCGGCCGGCTACACGACCATCTCCGGTACGTCGATGGCGACCCCGCATGTCGCGGGCGCCGCGGCGCTGCTCAAGCAGCAGCACCCGCAGTGGCGGAACACCGAGCTGAAGGGGGCTCTGACGGCCTCCGCCAAGCCGGGTGCGTACACCCCGTTCGAGCAGGGCACGGGCAGGATCGCCCTCGACAGGGCGATCGAGCAGAGCGTCATCGCCGACCCGGCCTCGGTCGGCTTCGGTACGCAGCAGTGGCCGCACACCGATGACGCCCCGGTCACCAAGCAGGTGACGTATCGCAACCTGGGGGCGACGGATGTCACCCTCTCGCTGGTGGTGACGGGTCTCGACCCGAAGGGCAAGCCCGCCCCGGCCGGTTTCTTCACCCTGGGTGCGAGCAAGGTCACCGTCCCGGCAGGCGGCACGGCCGAGGTGCCGCTGACGGCGAACACCCGGCTGGGTGGCACGAACGACGGTTCGTACTCCGCGTATGTCGTGGCTACCGGTGGCGGCCAGAGCGTTCGCACGGCGGCCGCAGTGGAGCGCGAGGTCGAGTCGTACGACTTGACGCTCAAGGCCATCGGCCGCGACGGCAAGGCGCCCGCGAACGCGTCAGCCAACCTCTCCGGCCTCGACGAGTCCGTCTCCAACGTGCAGCTCCTGCCCGAGATCACGGACGGCTCGGTGACGGTGCGGGTGCGCAAGGGGATGTACTCGCTCTCCGCGGACCAGGTGCTGGGCTCGGATACCGTCTACAAGGGCGGCGACTGGTTCGCCCAGCCGAAGCTGAACGTCACCAAGAACACCACGGTGACGTTCGATGCCCGCAAGACGAAGCCCGTCAACATCACCCTGCCCGGCAAGGGGCTCAAGCCCGCCTACGTCACGAGCGACTACGCGCTCAACGACAAGAACTACGGGGTGACGTTCGCCTACTCCGTGCCGGACCCGAAGAACTTCCGCACCGCGCATGTCGGCCCGAAGCTGACCGACGGTTCGCTGTCCCAGCACTGGTCGGGCACCTGGTACAACGGTGCGTCGAGCGAGTACGACATCATGCTCGGCGGTCCGGTGACCCAGCTGTCGAACGGTTACAGCCGCAAGCTGACAGACAAGCAGTTCGCCGCGGTGAAGGTGGCCATGGGGACGCCCGGCGTGAGCGGCAAGACCGGCGAGATCGACGCGTGGGGCATCCTGCCGGACGGCAGCGGGGTATTCCCCGCCGCGCCGGCGCAGCAGCAGAAGCTCCCCGGCACTCGCACGGTCCATGTCTCCACCGTCGACAAGGCCAAGTGGGGCTTCGGCTTCGGGCAGAACGGCGGACGCGACGCGGAGGGCTGGCCGATCGGCGAGTCCTGGTACTCGCTCGGTGACGAGCAGGCGTTCACCGGTGGCAAGAGCTACTCGAAGACCGTCAACACCGGCGTCTTCGGACCGCGTATGGCCAAAAGCGACGGAATCCTCCGCCAGGGCAACGATCTGGGAGCCACCGTCCCGCTGCACGCGGACGGCAAGGGCAACGATGGCTACACGGACTACACCTCGGTGAAGACCGTCCTCTACCGCAACGGCAAGAAGTTCGCCGAGAACCAGGACCCGCTCCTCGGTTTTGAGCCGTTCACCGTCCCGGCCGCCTTGGCGGACTACAGGCTGACGACCTCGGTCCGACGCAGCGCCAAGATCGGCACCCTGTCCACCCGCATCGACGCGAGCTGGAGCTTCAAGTCCAAGAAGGCCTCCTCCGCGAAGCTGCCGGCGTCCACGGTCCGCTTCACGCCCAGTGTGACGCTGGACGGCAAGGTGACGGCGGGCAAGACCGCTTCGGTGCCGGTGACGGTGCAGGGTTCAGCCGCCGGCAAGAACCTCAAGTCGCTGACGGTGTATGTCAGTTACGACGCCGGCAAGACCTGGAAGAAGTCCACGGTCAAGTCGGGCAAGCTCTCCGTGAAGAACCCGGCCAAGGGCAAGTCGATCTCCTACCGGGCCAATGTCACGGACAAGCAGGGCAACAAGTCGTCGGTTTCGATCTACAACGCCTACTTCGGCAAGTAAACGCCTACTTCGGCACGTAGGCGAGCAGGTAGGCGGACCGACCGCGTAGAAGCGGCCCGCCGGGGCGGATTCCTCCGCCCCGGCGGGCCGTTCGCGTTCCCGGCCGCAGCCGTCTGCCGCCCGCACGGCGTGCGACGAGCCCCAGCCGCGCCACCGCCTCTACCAGGGCCAGATCCGCCTGGACGACCCCACCCACGTCGCAGTCCACCCCGGCGTCCGGGTCGCGGAGGGCGCCCTCGGGGTCGTACAGCAGCGACTCCAGCTCGGCGCAGAGTCCCGGCACCGCGGCCCGCGTGACGCGGCCGGTGACGACAAGAACGATCGGGGTCATGGCTTCCACATCAGGGAGACCGAAGCGGCGGCCGAAACTCATCGCTGCCCGCTTCCGCACCTTCCCGGCGCCCCGGCCCCGTGCACGCCCCGCACCCTGCCCAGCACTGCCCCCGCCCGCCTCGCCCTCGGTCGGCGCACGCCCTGCAGTCGCCCCTCCGGTCCGTCCCGGACCGATGAACTTCCGTCAACTCCCGCTTCATGCACGACTCCTGTGAACCAGTTCGATCAATTCCCCCTCTAGGTACGTGAACCGGTCGGCACCGGCGACCCATTCGGTGCCGACTGACCAGTGGCCTCTCAGGAGGCCGCCTGATTCTCCAGGGGGAGAGTTGCGCAAACACGTGAGAAGCGCGTGTGTTTCGACCATCGCCACAGCGGCCGCCGTGGCGCTGGCAGCCGGGATGACCACCCCGGCCATGGCACAACCCGACGCCGGCCGCCCGGCGGACGCCAAGTCCGTGGCCCGGCACCAGTTGACGCTCATCACCGGCGACCGCGTCTCGGTGGACGCCAAGGGCCGGGTCGTCGACTTCCGGCCCGCCAAGGGGCGCGAGAACATACCCGTGCAGCGGCAGACACACGACGGGCACACCCTGCTCGTCCCGGCCGACGCACACCGGCTGATCAGCTCCGGGAAGCTGGACCGCCGACTGTTCGACGTCACCGAGCTGAACCGTGCGGAGGTCCGCAGGGCCCAGAAGGCGGGCCTGAAGCTGATCGTCGCCTACCGGGGCGCCCAGGCGGCGGCCGCGAAGGCGGAGGTCCGTGACGCGGGCGCCACCCGGGTCGACCGGACCCTGAAGTCGCTGAACGCCGAGTCGGTGACCACGCCGGAGCGTGACGCCCAGGACGTCTGGCAGGCACTCACCAGCAAGCCCTCGCACGGCGCCCAGCGCACCACGGCCGCCGGTATCGACCGGGTCTGGCTGAACGGCGTGCGCAAGGCGAGCCTCGACAAGAGCGTGTCGCAGATCGGCACGCCGGCCGCCTGGAAGGCCGGCTACACCGGCAAGGGCGTCAAGATCGCCGTCCTGGACACCGGTGTGGACGCCACCCACCCCGACCTCAAGGGGCAGATCCTCGACACGAAGAACTTCACCTCGTCGCCCGACACCAAGGACCGAGTCGGGCACGGCACGCATGTGTCCTCCATCGCGGCCGGTACGGGCGCCAAGTCGGGCGGCAAGTTCAAGGGCGTGGCGCCGGACGCCAAGCTGCTTGAGGGCAAGGTGCTCGACGACGACGGCTTCGGTGACGACGCCGGCATCCTGGCCGGCATGGAGTGGGCGGTCGCGCAGGGCGCCGACGTCATCAACCTGAGCCTCGGCGGTGGCGACACCCCCGAGATCGACCCGCTCGAAGCGGCGGTCAACAAGCTGTCGGCCGACAAGGGCGTCCTGTTCGCCATCGCGGCGGGCAACGAGGGCGACGGCGCCGGCACGGTCGGCTCCCCGGGCAGCGCGGACGCCGCACTGACCGTCGGCGCCGTCGACGACAACGACAAGCTTGCCGAGTTCTCCAGTAGGGGTCCGCGGGTCGGCGACGGAGGCATGAAGCCCGATGTGACCGCCCCCGGTGTGGACATCACGGCAGCCGCGGTGCCGGGCTCGCTCATCGACCAGGAGTACGGCCAGAAGCCGGCCGGCTACACGACCATCTCCGGTACGTCGATGGCCACCCCGCACGTCGCGGGCGCCGCGGCGCTTCTCAAGCAGCAGCACCCCGAGTGGAAGTACGCCGAGCTCAAGGGCGCACTCACGGCCTCGACGAAGCCCGGCGCGTACACGCCGTTCGAGCAGGGTTCGGGCCGGATCGCCGTTGACCGGGCGATCGCCCAGACCGTCGTCGCCGACCCGGTCTCGGTGAGCTTCGGTGTGCAGCAGTGGCCGCACACCGATGACGCCCCGGTCAGCAAGAAGCTGACGTACCGCAACCTCGGTACGACGGACGTCACCCTCGACCTCGCGGTCACGGCCACCGGCCCGAAGGGCAAGCCCGCCCCGGCCGGCTTCTTCACCCTCGGCGCCGACAAGGTGACCGTCCCCGCGGGCGGCACCGCCGACGTACCGCTGACCGTGAACACCAAGCTCGGCGGCACGGCCGACGGCACCTACTCCGCGTACGTCGTAGGGACCGGCGGCGGCCAGAGCGTCCGCACCGCGGCCGCGGTCGAGCGCGAGATCGAGTCGTACGACCTCACGATCAAGACCATCGGACGTGACGGCAAGCCCGCCAAGTTCCACGAGTCCCAGCTCTACGGCCTCTCCGGCGCGGCGAGCGGCGTGTGGTTGGCCCCGACGGCCACCGACGGAACGGCAAAGGTCCGTGTTCCCAAGGGCGGTTACGCGCTGAACTCGGCCGTCTACGTCGACCCGGAGAACGGCGCCAAGGGCACCGACTGGCTCACCCAGCCGAAGCTGGACCTCACCAAGAACGTCACCGTGACGTTCGACGCGCGCAAGACGAAGCCGGTGCAGTTCACCCTGCCGACCACTGGCGCGAAGGCCCAACTGGCCAATACCGAGATCCAGTTCGACGGCCAGGACGGCGGCTACGGTTACGGTTGGATCCTCAACTCGTACCAGGGGTTCCGCACCGCGCACGTCGGCCCGAAGATGGCCGCCGGCACGCTCTCCCAGTACTGGCTCGGCAGCTGGACCAAGGGTTCCTCGACCCGGTACGACATCGCGGTCGGCGGTCCGGTGACCCAGGCGGCGACCGGTTACAGCCGGAAGTTCACCGCCGGCCAGATGGCCAAGGTCGAGACCGCTCTCGGCGCGTCCGTCAAGGGCAAGACCGGCGAGATCGCGGCATGGGGCTCGATTCCCGGTGCGAACAGCGGCTGGAGCTCCTGGTCCAGCCAGAAGCTCCCCGGGATCAACACCGCTTATGTCTCCACCGCCGACAAGGTGAAGTGGAACTTCGAGTTCAGCCAGGAAGGCGGGGTCGACGAGGACGGCTACCCGATCTCCGACGCGCAGTACTCCCTCGGTGCCCCGCAGACCTTCAAGGCGGGCAAGACCTACACGCAGAAGGTCAACACCGCGGTGTTCGGCCCCGCGGTTGGTTCCGAGTACGGGATCTTCCGCGCCGGCAACGACATCGTCGGGTCGCTGCCGATGGTGGCCGACGGAAGCGGCAACGCCGGCTCCTCCACGTACAGTTCGGCCAAGACCGTCCTGTACCGCAATGGCGTCAAGCTCGCCCAGAACGCGGACCCGCTGGAGGGCGCCCAGTTCGCCGTGCCGTCCGGTGCCGCCGACTACAAGCTGACGACCTCGGTGCAGCGCAGCTCCAAGGTCTCGGCCGTCTCCACCCGGATCGACGCGAGCTGGACCTTCAAGTCCAAGAAGACCGTCACCCCGACCATGCTGCCGGTCTCGACGGTCCGCTTCACGCCCAGTGTGACGCTGGACGGCAAGGTGACGGCGGGCAAGACCGCTTCGGTGCCGGTGACGGTGCAGGGTGCGGCCGCCGGTAAGAACATCAAGTCGCTGACGGTGTACGTCAGTTACGACGCCGGTAAGACCTGGAAGAAGTCCACGGTCAAGGCGGGCAAGATCTCCGTGAAGAACCCGGCCAAGGGCAAGTCCATCTCCTACAAGGCCGATGTCACGGACAAGCAGGGCAACAAGTCGTCGGTGTCGATCTACAACGCGTACTTCGGCAAGTAGGCGCCCTCGACCGCGACCGCGTGACGGATGACAGTGGCCCGCCGGGACGGATCCCTCCGCCCCGGCGGGCCTCTCGCATGCCAACGGGACCGGCGCGGCGTCGCCCAGCGGCTGACCGACGGGACCGGCGCGGTGCTGCTTCTCAGCTGACCGGAAAGACCCCGGTGTCCAGGTCCAGCGCGAACGGCTCGGGAAGCGTCAGCTTGTCCCCGTACTCGACCGCGTCCAGGACCCGGTAGGTGCCGTCGGCGGGTTCCCCGTACAAGGTGGCGGTGGGACGGCCGGAGTGCCAGGGGTCGAGGAGCAGGAAGAGCTCGACACCGGCCTTCGCGTATCCGTGCGCCTTGCCGATGCGGTCGTGGTTGGCGTTGGCCTGCGAGGTGATCTCGACGACGAGCCGGGCCTCTTCCGCCGGTACGCGGTTGCCCGGCCCGGTCGCCACGGCACGCGGCACGACGACGAGATCGGGGATGTAGAGCCCGGCACGGCCCGGCACGGCGACGCCGAGGGTCTGGTAGATCTCCCAGTCCTCCGGGATGACGGTGTAGAGCCTGCGCTGCAGCAGAGCCGCGGTGGTGTTGTGGTCCTTGGACGGCGGTGGCGACACGGTGACGATCCCCTCGATGATCTCCACCTTGCAGCCCTCGGGTGCGTCCGTCTCCTCCCAGATCCGGACGAGGTCGTCCCATCCCTGGCCGTTGCCCGGCACGGAATCGACGGTGAGTGCGCTCATGGCGGTCTCCTCTATCGGTGCGTCACCGAGTCCAGCATGCCGAAGGGGACCGGCGGCAGTCCACCGATCCCCTTCACCCGTACGAGTAAACCGCAGGTCAGGCGATACGTTCCCGCACCACGGGGGTGGCCGTGAAGTCCGTACCGGCCGGGGCGATGTCGTACGAGGTGGGCAGGGCCTTCAGCGCGTAGTCGAACTTCTCGGGGGTGTCGGTGTGCAGCGTCAGCAGCGGCTGTCCGGCCGTGACCGTGTCCCCGGGCTTGGCGTGCAGTTCGATGCCCGCACCCGCCTGCACCGGGTCCTCCTTGCGGGCCCGGCCCGCGCCGAGGCGCCAGGCGGCGACGCCGATGTCGTACGCGTCCAGGCGGGTCAGCACGCCGGTGGACGGGGCCGTGATGACGTGCTGCTCACGGGCGACGGGGAGCGTGGCGTCCGGGTCGCCGCCCTGGGCGGAGATCATCCGGCGCCAGACGTCCATCGCGGAGCCGTCGGCGAGGGCCTTCTCCGGGTCGGCGTCCTTGAGTCCGGCCGCGTCCAGCATCTCGCGGGCGAGGGCCAGGGTGAGGTCGACGACGTCCCTCGGGCCGCCGCCGGCCAGCACCTCGACCGACTCGCGCACCTCCAGGGCGTTGCCCGCGGTCAGGCCGAGCGGGGTGGCCATGTCCGTGAGCAGCGCGACGGTCCGCACTCCGCTGTCGGTGCCGAGCGCGACCATGGTGGAGGCCAGTTCGCGGGCGTCCTCGATGGTCTTCATGAAGGCACCCGAGCCGACCTTGACGTCCAGGACGAGCGCGCCGGTGCCCTCGGCGATCTTCTTGGACATGATCGAGCTGGCGATCAGCGGGATGGCCTCGACGGTGCCGGTGACATCGCGGAGCGCGTACAGCTTCTTGTCGGCGGGAGCGAGGCCGTCACCGGCGGCGCAGATGACCGCGCCGGTGGTGTCCAGGACGCTCAGCATCTCCTCGTTGGTGAGGTGGGCGCGCCAGCCGGGGATGGACTCCAGCTTGTCGAGCGTGCCGCCGGTGTGGCCGAGGCCACGTCCGCTGAGCTGCGGCACGGCTGCGCCGCAGGCGGCGACCAGCGGGGCGAGCGGCAGGGTGATCTTGTCGCCGACGCCGCCGGTGGAGTGCTTGTCGGTGGTGGGCCGGGAGAGCGAAGCGAAGTCCATGCGCTCGCCGGAGGCGATCATCGCGGCGGTCCAGCGGGCGATCTCGGTGCGGTTCATGCCGTTCAGCAGGATCGCCATGGCCAGCGCGGACATCTGCTCGTCGGCGACCTCGCCGCGGGTGTAGGCGTCGATGACCCAGTCGATCTGCTCGGGGGTCAGCTCGCCTCGGTCCCGCTTGGTGCGGATGACGGAGATGGCGTCCATGTCCTGGGAGTCCTTCCGGCCGGTACGTACGCAAGAGTCCCGAATAACTCTACGCGCATAGAGGGGGAATATGGGCGTGGCCCTCCCAACGTGCGGGAGGGCCACGGGAGTTCTACTTCAGATGGTCCGGTCCGAACGCCTGCGGCAGCATCTCGTCGAGCGTGCGCAAGCCGTCCGGCGTCTCCAGGATCAGCTCCGGTCCGCCGAACTCGTACAGCAGTTGCCTGCACCTGCCGCACGGCACCAGGATCTCGCCCGCCCCGTCCACACAGGTGAAGTGGGTCAGCCGCCCGCCACCGGTGGCGTGGAGCTGGGAGACCAGGCCGCACTCGGCGCACAGCCCGATGCCGTACGAGGCGTTCTCGACGTTGCAGCCGGACACCGTACGGCCGTCGTCGACGCGTGCGGCGGCGCCGACCGGATAGTGCGAGTAGGGGACGTACGCATGGGTCATGGCGGACCGTGCGGCGCTCCGCAGCGCCGCCCAGTCGACCTCCGCGGCGGCCGTCACTTGCCCTGGCCCTTGCGGTAGCGCATGCCGTCCGCCTTCGGCATCCGCAGCCGCTGGGCGGAGAGCGAGAGGACGAGCAGCGTGACGATGTACGGGGTGGCGCTCACGAACTCGGTGGGCACGGTGTCCGTACCGAGGTACCAGACCAGCACCGCGGCGGCGATGACCGCGCTGACCACGCCCTGGACGAAGCTCTTGCGGTAGAGCTTCCAGGCGGCGAGCACGGCCAGCACGACCACGAGCAGCAGGAGCAGCGCGTGGACGGACTCGCCGCCGTTGCGCAGTTGGAGCGCGTCGGCGAAGCCGAAGAGACCGGCGCCCATGGCGAGTCCGCCGGGCCGCCAGTTGCCGAAGATCATCGCGGCGAGACCGATGTAGCCGCGGCCGCCGGTCTGGCCCTCGTTGTAGATGTGCGAGGTCACCAGCGAGAGGAAGGCACCGCCGAGGCCGGCCATGCCGCCGGAGACGATCACCGCGATGTACTTGTACGTGTAGACGTTCACGCCGAGCGATTCGGCGGCGACCGGGTTCTCGCCGCAGGAGCGCAGCCGCAGCCCGAACGAGGTCTTCCACAGCACGAAGAACGTGAGGACGAACAGGACGATGGCCAGGATCGTCAGCAGCGACACATGGGTGACCAGGCCGCCGATGACACCGGCCAGGTCGGAGACGAAGAACCAGTGGTGCTTCTCGATGGAGTGCAGCCAGTCGGACAGACCCGGGATCGTCACCGAGGTGATGTCCTCGGCGGGCGGGGACTGCTTCGGGCTGCCGCCCTTGGCCGCCGCCTCGCCCGAGTTGAACCAGAGCTTGGCGAAGTAGGTGGTGAAGCCGAGCGCCAGGATGTTGATGGCGATACCGGAGATGATGTGGTCGACGCCGAAAGTGACGGTCGCGACGGCGTGCAGCAGCCCGCCCAGCATGCCGCCGATGACGCCGGCCAGCACGCCGAGCCACGGGTTGGTCTGCCAGCCGGCCCAGGCGCCGAAGAAGGTGCCGAGGATCATCATGCCTTCGAGGCCGATGTTGACCACACCGGCCCGCTCGGCCCAGAGGCCGCCGAGACCGGCGAGTCCGATCGGCACGGCCATCGCGAGCGCCGCGCTGATCTGGCCTGCCGAGGTGACGTCCTCCGCGCCGGTGATGGCACGCACGGCGGACAGCGCGAGCAGCGCACCCGCGATGATCAGCAGGACGACGGGGAAGGAGAGGCGGGTGCGGCCGCCCTTGCCACCGGAGACCTTGGGGGCCGCGGGGGGCGGGGTGGAAGTCGCCGTGGCACTCACGCCGACACCTCCTGCTGGTCGGAGTTACGGGCGGCCTGTGCGGCGAGTTCCGCGCCGACCTTGCTCTGCTGGCGCTTGAGTCCGTAGCGGCGGACGACTTCGTAGGCGATGACGACGCACAGGACGATGACGCCCTGGATCACGCCGACGATCTCCTTGTCGTAACCCTCGAACTCGAGCTTGCCGGTGCCGCGCTCCAGGAAGCCCCAGAGCAGCGCGCCGAGCGCGATGCCGATGGGGTGGTTGCGGCCGAGGAGGGCGATGGCGATGCCGGTGAAGCCGATGCCGACCGGGAAGTCGCCGCTGTACTCGTAGCTGTCGTTGAGGAGGGTCGGCATGCCGATCAGACCGGCCACGGCGCCGGAGATCAGCATCGAGGTGACGACCATCTTCTTGACGTCGACACCGCTGGCCTCGGCCGCGGAGCCGGACTGGCCGACGGTGCGCAGGTCGAAGCCGAACCGGGTGCGCGAGAGCGCGAACCAGTAGGCGATGCCCGCGACGACCGCGACCACGAGGAAGCCCCAGACGGGCGACGGGGTGGTCGGGAACTCGAAGAAGTGCGAGGACTCCGGGATCGGCTTGGTGGAGATCTTCGTGCCGGCCTCATCGAGGTGGCCGAGGCGCCCCTGCTGGAGCAGATAGCCGATGATCGCGGTCGCGATGGCGTTCAGCATGATCGTCGAGACGACCTCGCTGACGCCCCGGGTGACCTTGAGGACACCGGCGATGCCGGCCCACATCGCGCCGACGATCATCGCGGTGAGGATGATCAGCGGGATCTGCAGGGCGCCGGGCAGCGTCAGCGCGCCGCCGACCGCGGCGGCGAAGAAGGCGGCGAGGCGGTACTGGCCGTCGACGCCGATGTTGAAGAGGTTCATCCGGAAGCCGACGGCCACCGCGAGACCCGCGAGGTAGTACGTCGTCGCCTTGTTGAGGATGTAGACCTGGCTGTCCGACTTCATCCCGTAGTCGAACATGATGCCGAAGGCGCTGAACGGCTCCTTGCCGGTGGCGGCCAGCACGAGTGCGGTCACCAGGAAGGCGACCACGATCGCGAGTACGGGGGCCGCGATCCCCAGGAGCAGCCGCTCCTTGTCGATCTTCTTCATCGGTCCTCTCCCCCGTTCCGGGGGTCACTGTCGGTGCTTTCGGGGACCGCGTCCTGCGGTGCCGGTGCCTCGTCCGGTGCTTCCAGGTGGCCGGTGGCCGCGCCCGTCATCGCCGAGCCGAGCTCCTCCGGGGTGATGGTCGCCGGGTCGGCGTCCGCGACCAGCCGGCCGCGGTACATGACGCGCAGGGTGTCGGAGAGCCCGATCAGCTCGTCCAGGTCGGCGGAGATCAGCAGCACCGCGAGACCTTCGCGGCGCGCCTCGCGGATCTGGTCCCAGATCTGCGCCTGCGCGCCGACGTCCACGCCCCGGGTCGGGTGCGCGGCGATCAGGAGCTTGGGGGCATGGCTCATCTCGCGGCCGACGATCAGCTTCTGCTGGTTGCCGCCGGAGAGGGAGGCGGCGGTGACGTCGATGCCGGGGGTGCGCACGTCGTACTCGCGCACGATCCGCTCGGTGTCGGTGCGGGCGCCCTTGAGGTCGAGGAACGCGCCCTTGCTGTTGGGGCGTTCAGTGACGTGACCGAGGATGCGGTTCTCCCAGAGCGGGGCCTCCAGCAGCAGTCCGTGCCGGTGTCGGTCCTCGGGGATGACGCCCATGCCGTCCTCGCGGCGCTTGCGGGTCGGTGTGCGGGAGATGTCGGCGCCGTCGAGGGTGAGCACTCCGGCGTCGAGCTGGCGCATGCCCATGATCGCGTCGACCAGTTCGGACTGGCCGTTGCCCTCGACGCCCGCGATCCCGAGGACCTCGCCCTTGTGGATGGTGAAGGCGATGCCGTCGAGGACCGAACGCACCACGCCGTCCGGGTCGGTGGCGCTCAGCCGCAGCCCGTCGACGGTCAGCATCGGCATGTCGGTGACGGTCGACTCGCGGGTCTCCGGCGACGGGAGTTCGCTGCCGACCATCAGCTCGGCGAGCTGCTTGGTCGTAGTGTGCTTCGGGTCGGCGGTGCCCACCGTCGTACCGCGTCGGATGACGGTGATCTCGTCGGCGACCGACAGGACCTCGCCCAGCTTGTGCGAGATGAAGATGACGGTCAGGCCCTCGGCCTTGAGCTCGCGCAGGTTGTCGAAGAGCGCGTCGACCTCCTGCGGCACGAGGACGGCGGTGGGCTCGTCGAGGATCAGGGTGCGGGCGCCGCGGTAGAGGACCTTGAGGATCTCCACGCGCTGCCGGTCGGCCACCCCGAGGTCCTCGACCATGGCGTCCGGGCGGACCCCGAGACCGTACGAGTCCGAGATCTCCTTGATCTTCGCGCGGGCCCGGTCGCCGATCCCGTACAGCTTCTCGGAGCCGAGGACGACGTTCTCCAGGACGGTGAGGTAGTCGGCGAGCATGAAGTGCTGGTGCACCATGCCGATGCCGCGCGCGATGGCATCACCGGGGTTGTGGAACGAGACCTGCTCGCCGTCCACCGCGATGGTGCCCTCGTCCGGCTTCTGCATGCCGTAAAGGATCTTCATCAGAGTGGACTTGCCGGCGCCGTTCTCGCCGACGAGGGCGTGGACGGTGCCACGGCGCACGGTGATGTCGATGTCGTGGTTGGCCACGACCCCGGGGAACCGCTTGGTGATGCCGCGGAGCTCCACGGCATGGGGACTGCTGGACGCGTTGATGGCGCACTCTCCTTGACAGGAGCGGAGGGCGGAGGCGGTGGGACGGAGGCGGTGGGAGCGAGAAAAGGTACCGCGCCCAGCGGGCGCTACGCGCGTAGCGCCACCGAATCGTTGGCCACCTCATAACAGGTGGCGGACAGTGTCCGTACGGCTACGGCGAATGCGAGGGAAGCCGTACGTGAATCGGGGCCCGCGCGAAGCCGAAACGGCTCACCCGGGCCCCGATCGACGGGCCGGATCAGGTCGTGGTCTTGACCTTGATGGTGCCGTCGGCGATCTTCTTCTTCGCCTCGTCGAGCTTGGCCTGGATGTCCTTGATGTGGTCACCCGTGGTGGTCAGGCTGACGCCGTCCTTGGCCAGGGTGTACGTCTGCGTGCCGGTCAGCGCCTTGCCGTCCTTGACGGACTTGATCAGGTCGTAGACACCGCCGTCGACGTTCTTGACGACGGAGGTCATGATCGTGTCCTTGTACTTCGACAGGGACGGGTCGAGGGCCTGGTCGGAGTCGACGCCGATGGACCAGGCGCCCTTCTTGCCCGCGACGGCCTCGATCGAACCGGCACCCGAGCCGCCCGCGGCGGTGAAGATGACGTCGGCGCCCTTGTCGAGCATGCCCTTGGCGGCGTACGAGCCCTTGTCGGGGCTGCCGAAGCCGGACAGGTCCGAACCGGTGGTCAGGTACTGGATCTGCACCTTGGCCTTCGGGTTGGTGTCCATGACACCCTGCTGGAAGCCCGCGGCGAACTTCTTGATCAGCGGAAGGTCCACACCGCCGATGAAGCCGACCTGGCCGTCCTTCGACTTCAGCGCGGCGGCGACACCGGCGAGGTAGGAGCCCTGCTCCTCGGTGAAGACGATGCTGTCGACGTTCTTGGCCGTGGCGACCGAGTCGACGAGGCCGAAGTTCACCTTCGGGTACTTGGCGGCGATCTTGTCGACCGCGTCCTTGTACGCGAAGCCGACCGCGACGACCGGGTTGTAGCCGCCCTCGGCGAGCGACTCCAGGCGCTGCTCACGGTCGGCGGGGGTCTCACCGGTCTTGGCGGTGAGCTCCTTCGTCTCGGCACCGAACTCGGACTTCGCCTTGTCCAGACCACGCGCGGCGGAGTCGTTGAACGAGTTGTCGCCACGACCGCCCACGTCGTAGGCCATGCCGATCTTGATCTTGCCCTTGTTGGAGCCGGAGCTCTCGGTGGACGACTCGCCACACGCGGTGGCGGTGAGCGCGAGGGCCGCGGTGACAGCACACGCAGCAGTGATCTTGGATACCCGGCGCAAGGGAAGGCTCCTTCAAACCTGACCGAAGCGCCTCTTCCGGCGCTGGTTTCGCCGCGATCGTAACGCGCGTAGATGTCAGATAAAGCCCTGTACGGAAGCCGTTATCGGATCGTCGCGAACGGGGGGCGACCTGTCCGATTACGGATGGTTGCCATTGAGCAACGCGGAGGCAGTGAAGAGCTCCACGGCCACCGTAATGGCCTCCTCGTCGGCGTCGAAATCACCGCGATGCAGGTCGAGCCGGGCGGTGTCGCCGGGGGTGCGGACTCCGAGCCGGGCCATGGCTCCGGGGACGCGCTCCAGGTACCAGGAGAAGTCCTCGCCACCGAGGCTCTGTTCGGTGTCCTCGATCGCACACGATCCGCGGCGCGCGGTCATCGCTTCGGCGAGCAGATCGATCACGGACGTGTCGTTCACGACGGGCGGCACGCCCCGGACGTAGTTGATCACCGTCTTGGCCCGGTGCATACCGGCCACCTCGTCGATCGCCGCGTGCACCAGGTCCGGTGCCTCCCGCCAGGCCGCCAGGTCCAGGCAGCGCACGGTGCCGGACAGCTCGGCGTGCTGCGGGATCACATTGCAGGCGTGCCCGGCGTCCAGCCGCCCCCAGGTGACGGCGAGTCCGGCCCGGGCGTCGACCCGGCGGGCCAGCAGCGCGGGCACCTCGGTGGCCACCTTGGCGGCGGCGGTGACCAGATCGGTGGTCAGATGCGGCCGCGCGGTGTGCCCACCAGGGCCGTCGAGGCTGACCTCGAGGCGGTCGCAGGCCGAGGTGATCGCCCCGACCCGCAGCCCGATACGCCCCACGTCCACCTTCGGGTCGCAGTGCACCCCGATGATCCGCCCGACACCCTCCAGCGCCCCGGACGCGATCGTGTCGGTCGCACCGCCGGGCAGCACCTCCTCGGCCGGCTGGAAGATCAGCCGTACGGGGTTCGGCAGCAGCCCCTGCCGGTCGAGCTCGGCGAGCACGAGACCGGCGCCGAGGACCGAGGTGGTGTGGATGTCGTGCCCGCAGGCATGTGCCCGGTCGGGGACGGTGGAGCGGTACGGGACGCCCGCCTTGGTGTCCGGGATGGGCAGGGCGTCGATGTCCGCGCGCAGGGCGAGCATGGGCCGGGTGTCGCCTTCCCGGCTGCCCACGTCGCACAGGAGCCCGGTCCCGGTGTCGAGTACCCGCGGTTCCAGCCCCGCCTTCTCCAGCCGCGCCTTGATGGCCGCGGTGGTACGGAACTCCTGGTTGCCCAGCTCGGGGTGCATGTGCAGATCACGCCGGAAGGCGATCAGCTCGGCACGCAAGGACTCGGGCAGGGCGCCGGGCAGCGCCTCGTCCCCGGGCAGTCGGGCATCGGAATCACGGGACATCAACTGGTTCACCTGGTGAAGGGTAAGGCCCTTCCCCCGTCAACTGGCCATGAAACAACAAAAGTTCATCCACATAGACGAATAAATGACTGCGTCGAGGAGTGTGGCGTGGGATGGGGTTGGGTAGACTCACCCATTTTTGCCGACATCGGTTCATGGCACACGGGCGGATGCCCCACTCCACATGCACGGCTACCCGACGGGAACGGAGGTGGCCCTCTACGCGCCGCGCTCCGCACGGGTCCGGCCCCGGGACCGCCACGGCTGCTCCCCGCCACCGGACAGTGCCCGGCGCACCGGGAACAACGCCAGCCCGATGCACAGAGCTCCGGCAGGCAGCAGATCCAGGCTCATGGCCATCAGTACGGTCCCGGCCAGCACCAGCACCGGAACCCACACCCGGACCACGTCCCGGCGAAGGAACGCGAGCAGGGTGACGAGGGCCAGCAACCCGAGCCAGAAGAGCATCGGCACCACGGTGTAGACCAACGGCATCATGCCGGGCACGCCCTGCACCCGATCGAAGATCTCGCTCATGGCCTGCTTGTCCGCCGCGAGGAACCCGGCGGCCAGGTCGATCGCCGCCTGCACCGCCACCGCCGCCACCCCCAGCAGCCCGGCCCAGGCCGCCGCCTCGACAGCGACCCGCCTGCCACCGCTCACCCCGGCGAGCTCCCGCAGCCCCCGGAACACCAGCGCGAACGCGACCACCGCGGCCAGGAACAGCAGATGGGCCACCGTCCACCACACACCGGGCCCGTAATCACTGACCGCCCGACCGACCAGCCGCACCACTCCGTACCCGGCCATCAGGGCCGGCCCCGCGAGGAACGCCGTCCTGAATCTCTCGGCCTGCCGCCCCGTCAACTCCCGTGTATTCATGCTCCGATGCTTGCCTTGATCCACCTCCGCCGCTATCAGGGATCACCCGCAACAGCCCCTGAGGGCAGGCGACTTATGGGTCAGGGTGACGTCGGTATTTTCGGCGTACGAATCCCCGGACGCGGCTCCGGCTGAAATGACAGCAGTTCCAAGACTCGCTCACCACCGAACCGGGGCTCGGTGCGCCGCGAACAACCGAACAGATCCGACCGACCACGCTACGCCCGGCCTTGGGAAGCCGTGCGACCCTCGCCGCCCGTTTCGCTCCCGACGACACCAGCGATCACTCCGCAGGGGAGCCTAAGGATGCGTTCCGGACTCGCAAGCCCTTGCCGTGGGCACCTGTCGTCATCAGGGCGTACCTCCGGACAACGGGGTAAACTTAGCCAAGTGGTTAGTCCACCTACCGACCCGTCCCTGCGAGGCAGCCGTGGAAGCAGCTCGTCAGTACAACGTCCATGAGGCCAAGACCCACCTCTCGCGCATCCTGGAGCAGGTGGCCACCGGTGAGGAAGTGGTCATCTCCAAAGCGGGAGAACCGGTGGCCAAGGTCGTGCCGCTCCGTCCCCAGGTGAAGCGGACCGGACGCGGCTCGCTCAAGGGGCAGATCCACATCAAGGACGATTTCGACGACCTGCCGGACGACATGGCCGACGCCTTCGGGATGCGCTGATGAAGATGCTGCTCGACACACACGTCGTCCTGTGGTGGCTCGACGACTCCCCCGAGCTCACCGATGAGGTCAAACACCTGCTGGACACGGAGCCCTCGGTGTTCGTCAGCGCGGTCACCCCGTGGGAGATCGCGATCAAGCAATCCCTCGGAAAGCTCGAAGGTCCGGGTGATCTGGCGGAAAGAGTGCGGGACAGCCAGTTCGCCTCGCTCCCGGTCACCGCGGGACACGGCGTACGGGCGTGCAGGCTGCCTGCCCATCACCGGGATCCCTTCGACCGGATACTGATCGCGCAGGCCCAGACCGAGGGAATGACGATTCTGACCCGCGACAAGTGGATTCCCTCCTACGACGTCCAGGTCATGACCGTCTGACGGTCCCGGCCCGCGCCGCGCTCGGGCTGCCCGAGATCCGTTGAGCCATTACGCCTCCGTCACCGCCGTGGCCCGCCAGGGCGCCAGCCGCTGCACGTCGCGTGCCGTCTCCGTCACCCCCGAAAGGAACCCTTGCGCGCGCGGGGATGCCGTGTCGCGGAGCCATTCCGGGGCGATGTCGCAGACCGCGACCTTGACCTCCGTACCGACCAGGGCCAGCGGCAGGGTGTGGACGACCGTGGAGGGGAAGCTCAGGACCGTACGGCCGATGGGGCCGCGGCGGGCGATGAGTTCCAGGGGGAGGTCGGGGCGGACGATCTCCAGGCCCGTGGCGGCTTCCAAGGCCCGGAGCTTGTCCGTGGACTCGCGGCGGTGGGCGAAGTAGCGGGTGGCCCCATGGGCGCGGGCCAGGGCCGCGACGGCCTGCAGGTACTGGTCCCGGTCGACCACGCCCGTCTCGACCAGCGAGGTGCCGACCAGGTCCGCGCCCTTGGTGAGCAGCGGCGGACCGAAGCGGGCGCGGGTCCAGGCGAAGATATTGGGGGTGACGGTGACGCCGGGCGGAGCCTCGACCGGCATGGCCGTGAAGACCTCGACCGTACGGGTCGCGGACGGGGTGAAGCGGCTGCGGGCGCGGGCCGTGACCGGGGCCAGGACCAGTTCGCGCGGGCCCGAGCTGCCCTTGCGGTGCCAGCGCACCAGCCGTTCGCCGCGCGCCAGTTGGGCGACGAACTCCATGGTGGCCGTGCCGTCGTCGACCACCGTGAGGCGGCGGGCGCGAACCAGGGTGAGCAGCAGCTGGACGTAGCGGGAGAACGGGTCGCCGATGACGATGCGCTCCGCCCTGCGCAGAAGTCCGGTCAGTGAGCGCAGGGTCTTCAGGGGCGCGCCCGCGCCGCCGCGTGCCTCCTGCCAGCGGACGTTCACGCCCTCGTCTCGGGCCAGCTCCGCCATCCGGCGCAGCTGGCCGCGCGACATCGGGTCGACCGGGGGGAGGACGACGACCGTGATGTCCGCCAGGACATGGTCGTCGCCTCCCTCTGTGTAGGCCCACTCCAGGACGTTCAGGAGCTGGACCGGGCTCTCGACGAAGGCGAGGTTCACCGGTCGGCCCGTCAGACCGCGACCGGCTCGGCGGCCGGGGCCGCCTCGGCGCTCTCGGCGACGACGCCCGCGAACCGGCGGAGCTTCTTCATCGGGCCGAGTTCGGACTCGTACACCTTCTTGATGCCGTCGCCGAGCGAGGCCTCGATGGTGCGGATGTCGCGGACGAGGCGGGTGAGGCCCTGCGGCTCGACCGAGGCGGCCTGGTCGGAGCCCCACATGGCGCGGTCGAGGGTGATGTGGCGCTCGATGAACGCGGCGCCCAGGGCGACGGCTGCGAGGGTCGTCTGGAGGCCGGTCTCGTGGCCGCTGTAGCCGATCGGGACGTTGGGGTACTCCTGCTGGAGGGTGTTGATGACCCGCAGGTTCAGCTCCTCGGCCTTGGCCGGGTACGTCGAAGTGGCGTGGCAGAGAAGGATGTTGTCCGATCCCAGGACCTCCACCGCGTGGCGGATCTGGCGCGGGGTCGACATGCCGGTGGAGAGGATGATCGTGCGGCCGGTCGCCCTCAGGGCGCGCAGGAGTGCGTCGTCGGTGAGGGAGGCCGAGGCCACCTTGTGCGCGGGAACGTCGAACTTCTCCAGGAAGGCGACGGCCTCGGTGTCCCACGGGGAGGCGAACCAGTCGATGCCGCGCTTGGCGCAGTGCTCGGAGATGGCCCGGTACTCGGCCTCGCCGAACTCGACGCGGTGGCGGTAGTCGATGTACGTCATCCGGCCCCAGGGGGTGTCGCGCTCGATGTCCCACTGGTCGCGCGGGGTGCAGATCTCCGGGGTGCGCTTCTGGAACTTGACGGCGTCGCAGCCGGCTTCGGCCGCCACGTCGATCAGCGCAAGGGCGTTTTCGAGGTCGCCGTTGTGGTTGATGCCGATCTCGCCGGTGACGTAGACGGGCCGGCCCGGGCCCGCGGTGCGGGTGCCGAGGGTGCGCAGACGGGAGGTGCTCATGAGGTGCGTTCCTTACCTGGAGGACTTAAAGAACTTGGGGGACTTGGGGGACTGGGGGTTGGGTTGCTGGGGGGTTACTCGGGGGTCCGGGTCGGGGCCGTGGTCGTGAGGGTGGGGCCCAGCAGCCAGGCCGCGATTTCGCGGATGGCGCCGAAGCCGCCCGGGGTGGTCGTGACGGCGCGCGCCGCGGCACGTACCGAGTCATGGGCGCTCGCGACCGCGACGGGCCAGCCGGCCAGTGCGAAGCACGGCAGGTCGTTGACGTCGTTGCCGACGTAGAGGACGCGTTCCGGAGCGATGGACTGTTCGTCGCACCACTGCTTGAGCGCCAGGTCCTTGCGGTCGATGCCGTGCAGGACCGGGATGCGGAGCTTGTGGGCGCGGGCCGCGACGACCGGGTTCTGTTCCGTGGAAAGGATCAGCAGCGGCATTCCGGCCTTGCGCAGCGCCGCGATGCCCAGGCCGTCGCCGCGGTGGACGGCGACGATCTCGCGTCCGTCGGCGTCGATGAGGACCCGGTCGTCGGTCTGCGTGCCGTCGAAGTCGAGGACGACCGCGTCGATGTCGGCACGGGTGGGCAGCGGTGAGGGGTCCAGGAGCGGTGCGAGGGCGCGGGCGCGGGCCAGGTCGTGCGGGTCGTCGATCTCCAGGACCCGGGCGGCGTCGGTGCGCACCAGGGCCGTGTGGCCGAAGAAGCGGTGGCGGTGGATACGGAAGCCCGCGGCGTTCATGGCGTACGCGGTGCCGGTCTCCAGCAGGTCCTCCGGGCGGTCCTGGCGCATCTGCCGGACGGACTTGTCGTGGTTGACGCCGTAGTTGTCCTCCGTCGGCGCACTGCCGTCGCGCCAGAGGAAGCCGTGGAAGGGGGCGACCGTGACCGCCGTGTCGGCGCCGTCGTGGGCGACGGCCGCGGCGACGCCGTCGATGTCCTCCCGTACGACGAAGGGGCTGGTGCACTGGACCAGCAGCACCACGTCGGCCGTCCGGTCGTGCATCGCCTCGTACGCGTCCAGGGCGTGCAGCACCGCGTCCTCGCTGCTCGACTTGTCCCCGGCGATGGCCGCGGGGCGCTGGACGATGTGCACGCGCTCCGGGGCACCCAGCGTGTCGCCGGCGGTGCGGGCCGCGTCCGCGATGGCCGCGTCGTCGGTCGTCACAACGACGTCGGTGACCTCACGGGCGGCCAGGCAGGCGCGTACGGCGCGGGCGACCAGCGGTACGCCGCCGACCTGGGCGATGTTCTTGGCCGGTACGCCCTTGGATCCGCCGCGGGCGGGGATCACGGCGAGCACGGTGGGCGGCTTCATCGCTGCTCCTGGTGTCGGGGTCGATGGGGTGGTGGATGAGGTGGTCACAGCTCGCCCATCCGCCGGATGACGGGGGCGACCCGCTGGACGCCCTGCCGGTACGCGCCCCGCGCCACTTCCCGTACCGCGTCACGGACCGCGCCGCGCACCCCGCCGGTCTCGCGCGGCCGGTCCGTGCCCGGCAGCGGGTGGCCATCGGGGGCCAGGTGGTGGCGGGCGAGGATGCCGGGAAGGTAACCGGGCGCGGTGGCCGGTGTGTAGTACGGGGCGAGGTCGGGCAGGCGGGCCGCGGCGAGCAGGGCGTCGACGCGGGCGCGGGCGTGGTCGTAGGCCGTGGCGTACGTGCCGTCGGCTGCGACGCCCTGGCCTGCCAGCCATTCGCCGTCGGGCTCCGGGCGGTGGCCGCCGTCCAGGTGGTCCCAGGAGGTGAGCAGGCCGGAGCCGATGAAGTGGTGGTTGCCGAGGGTCTCGCGGACGCCGAGGTCGGTGAGGATCGCGGTCGGGATGCGCCGGTGCAGGGACTCCAGCGCGGCCGTCGAGGAGACCGTGACCAGCAGGTCGGTGCGGTCCAGGACCTCGCCCATGTGCCCGTACACCAGACGGAAGTTGGGCGGCAGTCCGCCGGGCAGCTTCTCCGCGAGCCGCTGGTACGGGAGTTCCTCGATGTGCGTGGTGTGCTCGCCGGGCTTGGAGCGCAGCTTCAGCAGCACCTCGCGGTTCGGGTGCAGTGCGGCGTGCTCGACGAGCCTGCGCAGCAGATACGTGCGGTCGGCGCGGGAGGCCGGTACGGAGGGCTGGGCGGCGAAGACGACCGTGTCGCGGCCCTCCCGCGGGCGGTGCGGCTCGCCGCCGAGGAACGGCAGGGCGGCCTCCGTGACGGCCGAGGCATCGGCGCCCACTCCTTCGTACACGGCGCAAAAACGCTCCGCGTCGTGGCGGGAGTTGGCGAGGACGATGTCCGAACCGTGCCGCAGCAGCAGCCCGTCCGCGAGCTTCTCGTAGACGACACCTACGTACCCGGTGACGACGACCGGCCTGGCGGGCAGCCGCAGCGCGGCGAGGCCGTGCAGCATCGCCTGGACGGCTCCCCCGACGAGGGCGAGTACGACGACGTCGTATCCCTCGTCCCGCACCGTGTGCAGGAATTCGACGGCCGTCACCTCGCGCACCCGGTCGGCGCCGATACCGACGTCGCCGACCTCGGCGAGCTGGCGCGGGGTCGGTGTGGCCCTCCCGCGCAGCAGGAGTCCGCTGATCTCGACGCGCTGCGCCGACCCCGCGAAAGCACCGGTGGTGAGGCGGCGCGCGGTGAGCGCGCCCCACTTCCACCGGGTGTCGGAGTCGGCGAGTACGGCTACCCGGAGGGCGGTCGTCTTATCGGTACGTGGGGGCACGTCCCAGAACTTAGGAAGGCATTTCGATTCGCGGCCCAACGTGACGGCAACAGATGGTTAACAGCCCGCCGACGCTTGGCGAATCACCCTCACAAAAGGGACGCATTCGCCCACCATTCAACCCGGTTCATCATTCCGACATTCGCCGTTCACCCGGCGTCCCTCCTGGGGCCAAGGCAAATGACGGGCTCCCGCCTAGCGTGAGACAGGTGGTTAAGCTCTCGGTCATCGTGCCCTTCTACAACGTGCAGACATACGCCCCCGACACCTTGAGAAGCCTGCGGGCCAACGCCCGCGAGGACTTCGAATTCATCCTCGTCGACGACTGTTCGACCGACGGGACCGCGGACATACTGCGCCGCGCCGAGGACGAGATTCCGGGGGTGGTCGTACGCAGACACGAGCAGAACGGCGGACTGGCCACCGCCCGTAACACCGGCCTGGACGCGGCACGCGGTGAATACCTCGCCTTCCTCGACGGCGACGACTGGCTCTCGCCCGGGTACTACGCCGACATCCTGGCCCGGACACAGGCGCTGGGCTGCGACTTCGTCCGTACCGACCATGTCCAGGCCGAGGGCAGGAACCGTACGGTGCACCGCGTCCCGCACGGCAGGCGTGGCGAGGTGCTGGACCCGCGGGACGCGATCCTGCCCGCCGAGCGGTCCACCTCGGTCGACTATCCGTACGCCTGGGCCGGGCTGTACCACCGGCGCCTCCTGGACCGCGGACTGCTGCATTTCACGGACGGTCTGCGCACCGCGGAGGACCGCCCGTGGATCTGGCGGCTGCATCGCGAGGCCGATTCTTTTGCGGTGCTGGGACTTCTCGGAATCTTTTACCGCCGCGGGGTCGCCTCTTCGCTCACCCAGATCGGTGATGTACGCCAGCTCGATTTCATTCGAGCATTCGACCAGGTCATTCGGGAAACGGCACAGGACCGCGACGCACAGGCACTGCTGCCGAAGGCGGTCCGTACCTATTGCGCGATCATTTCCCACCACATGAGCTCGATCGAAAGGTTCGAACCCGCAGTGGCCCGCACACTGAAGTCGATGAGTGGAGCCGCACTCAAGCGAATGCCGCAGCAGGTGCTCGACGACGCCCTGGATTCGATGGACGTCCAGCGCGCCACACTGCTGCGCCGGCTGCGGCGCCGCCCGGTCGCCGCGGGTGCCAAGGAGGTGGCGGCCGCGTGAACAGCGCCCGGTCCCGCACCACGCAGATCTTCTTCGCCTCCACCCTCTACGGCACCGCCACGCTCGCCGCCGCACTCGACGCGGGCTGCTTCCCGGACGCGGGCCGCCGCATCCTGCTCGTCTCGAACAACGCGGCCGTCCCGGAGACGACGCCCGCGGTCGACGCGATGCCGGGGTTCGACGTGCTGCGCGGCCGTTTCGACGACGTGGTGTCGTGGAACACGACGATCGCCCCCTTCCATCCCGGCGGCTGGGAGCCTCGCCCGGACGACGTACCCCTGTGGGAGCGGTATCTGCGCCTGGCCTGGGGGCTCGGGGACGACGACATCGAGCTTGCGGTCGAGTCGATCCAGGTCAACCCCGCGATGGCCGTCGCCCGGATCTTCACCGGCGCACCGGTCGATGTGTACGCCGACGGGCTGATGAGCTACGGCCCCACCCGCAACAAGATCGACCCGCTGGTCGGTACGCGGGTGCGCCGGCTGCTCCATCTCGACCTGGTGCCGGGACTGAAGCCGCTGCTGCTGACGGAGTTCGGGGTGGCGCCGCAGATCGTGCCGACCAAGGTGTTCCTCAAGGTGCTCGGTGAGCTGGGGGACGCGCCCGAGGTCCGGGGCGGGGTGCCGTCCGTGGAAGCGCCCGCCCTGCTGCTCGGCCAGTACCTGTCCGCGCTCGGCCTGATCAGCGCGGCCGAGGAGGAGAACCTGCATCTGCGGATGATGCGCGGCGCGGTCGCCCTCGGTCACACCCGCATCGTCTTCAAACCGCACCCCACGGCCCCGGCGCAGTGGTCGCGGGCGATGGGTGCGGAGGCCGAGAAGCTCGGCGCCGAACTGACGGTGCTGGACGCGGGGGTGCTCACCGCCCCGGTCCTCGCCGAGGTGCTCTACCAGCGGATGCGGCCCGCGCTGGTCGTCGGCTGCTTCTCGACGGCGCTGCTCACCGCGTCGGCGTTCTACGGGCTGCCGGTGGCCCGGGTCGGTACGCAGATGCTGCTGGACCGGCTCGCCCCGTACGAGAACAGCAACCGTGTCCCGGTCACGCTCGTCGACGCGCTGGTGCCGGAGGTGACGGACAGGGCGGCCGTCGAGAGGGCGGGCGCGGCGGATGTGGCGGATGTGGCGGATCTGACCGGGCTGGTCACAGCGGTCGGGTTCGCGATGCAGCCGAGGATCCACCCCGGGCTGAGGCCGGCCGCCGAGCGGTATCTGTCCGCGCACCTGGATGCCAGGACGTGGCGGTACTTCAAGCGCAAGCGGCTCACATCGCTGGCGCTGCCGGGGGCGGTACCGGCGCAGCTCGCGTTCCTGCCGCGCAACGCGGTGGTGCGAAGGGTGGCACGATCGGTGCGGCGCCGCGTGGTGCGGCAGTAGGCGCTGACCGCTCTGTCCTCGACCGCCGGACGGGCTTGATCTCAAGCCTGTCCGGC